>JAFWUY010000028.1 GCA_017524035.1 Lachnospiraceae bacterium
ACTGGATAGCCAATGACCGGTTCTACAATCCGAACTGGGGTTACCAGAACGGTAAGAAGCGTAACGCACGTATCATCAATGACTTCGCGCCAACGGCCATCCTGACATGGGACTGGAAGATTGACGAAAAGACCTCCACACGTCGATGACGCCCTTGAAAGCAGTGACGTCACGGTTGATACGATCCAGCTGCTTGCTGAGGATCGTTGCATTGTCATATTTCATGAGCCAGTCTGCACATACGGTATGCCAGCAAAGGGGATGGCCTTTAAGCTTTACGCCCTTTCCCGCATAGTACTTTGCACTTCTCATCATGGGCTCAAAATTGGTCTTGCCCTCTTCATGCTCATAGCCGCCCCAGTAAAAGTGCATGGTCCCGTAATTGACAAGGTCCAGCCATTCGCGGATCTTCGTCATCATAACGGCAGTCTGCTCATCGGGAGCCTGCCCGCCGTTTAATACCTCATCGGGAGGAAGGAAATCGTAAGCCCCCACACCGAAGAGGAATTTGTGGTTCTTAAGCTTTACGTTTACATCGGTATCCTTAAGAGGAGCTCCGTTACCGTCTGTAAATCTGATCCTTGCGGTAGCTTTTCTGTGTGCATACTTATCTGCCATGATCATTCTCCTTATTTTTCAGATGATGTTTCTCCGGAACCGGAGCCGTCATTCTTGACCGCAAGGATGGGCCTTGCAACCCGCACGTTGAAAAATTCTATCAAAGGTCCCATGAAGAACGCTGTTATGATCGTTCCCACGCCGACGATGGCAGGGATCGAAGAAACCCTTCCGCCGGACAGAAGGAACAGTCCCGCGCCGAGTATCACGCATACAAGATCGGTGACGATCCTCACATACTGAAACTTGCCCTTTTTCCAGGTCTTGCTGATGATGAGCGCAACCGCATCATATGTCGAAACGCCCAGATCCGCGGTCATATAGAATGCGGATCCGAAGCAGATGACCACAACTCCGATCACCAGGCATCCTATCCTCACCGCCATGGACGGATCGGGAAGGATCGTCTGCAGGAATTCATAGGTGAACTGGGTTATATATCCCAGAAGGAACAGGTTGATGAAAGTTGCGATACCGATGTAATGCCTGTCGAATACAAGTGCAAAAAGAAGAAGTACCGCATTTGCTATCACATACAGTGTTCCGAACCTGATGGGGACCAGTGCATCAAGTCCCGCCATGAAGGACTGGAAAGGATCAACTCCCAGGGCGGCGATCTTGAAGATGCCCACGCTTATAGCACATATGATGACTCCGAACAAAGTCATCAGGATTCTTTTTACTCTGATGCTCATTTCATCTCTCTCTTTCGATTCTGACGATTTGAAATGATGATATCACAGTATTATTCACAAACTATGCGATTATTTGCTGAGTTTTCCACCGATTTTTGTCATAACGGGTGACAGATTTCAGGCAAAACCATGCAGATTATTTCCTGGTAAACCTTCTGAGCATGGGTACGATCTCACTGAGAGCCTTCAGCGTCTCATCGATCTCTTCACGCGTGGTGAGCACGGACATCGAGATCCTTATCGTCGATTCAAGAAGTCCCTTATCCAGGCCTATCGATGTAAGAGTTGCGGACGGGGTTCTCTTGTGCGTCGAGCAGGCACTTCCCGCGGAAACATATATACCCTTATCCTCAAGCGAATGGAGCAGGACCTCGGCTCTTACATCCCTGACGGACACCGATATGATGTGAGGAGCAGTGCCTTCGACACCCTCCGGTCCTTCCGCAGTCAGGCCGTTTATGCTGACGCCGTCGATCTTAAGCGCGTTTTCGATAAAGTGCTTTTTCAGTTCGTACAAGAATGCGACATCCGTGTCAAGTTTTTCATAGAGAAGCTTGGCGGCATATGCCATTCCCGATATTCCCGGAACATTTTCCGTGCCCGAACGGATGCCCTTCTGCTGGCCTCCTCCGTAAACCGGTGACACTATCCTCACGCCGTCGCCGATATACAAAAGTCCGCAACCTTTGGGTCCGTGGATCTTGTGTGAGCTTGCGCTGAGCAGGTCTATCTTCATCCTGCCGGGATTGATCCTCGCCTTTCCGAAGCCCTGAACGGCATCCACGTGAAAGAGACACTCGGGACATTTTTCCTTTATCAGCTTACCGGCTTCGGCAACGGGCTGAACCGATCCGATCTCGTTGTTGGTATGCATTATCGAAACAAGTATCGTTCCCGGAGTCAGTGCCGCCTCAAGTTCATCAAGGGATATCCTTCCGCCGGCGTCGGTCCCCAGATATGTGACTTCGAAGCCTTCGTCCTCCAGATGCTTCATCGTGTTAAGAACGGCGGGATGCTCTACCTTAGTCGTGATGATGTGCTTTCCCCTTCTCTCAAGGGCCCCTGCCGCACCCAGGATCGCGATATTGTCGGATTCGGTGCCGCCGGAGGTGTAATAGATGTTCTTTTCCGTGCAGCCGAGAACTGACGAGAGTATCTTCGTGCTCTCCTTAAGACGGTTTTCCGCCACCACACCCATGTGGTGCATGCTGGATGGATTTCCGTAATCCTCGCCCATAACCTTCGCGATCAGGTCTATAACCTCGGGAAAAGCCTTTGTGGTTGCCGAATTATCAAGATATATTTCTTTCATTTTTCGATAGTCACCGATGATTTGTTCTGATATAATACAAGTTGTGCATTAAGCATAGACTTAACAGCACTTAACAATAATATACTTCAAATATGATACATCATGTAAGGTGCATCGTCCAACGTGGGTTTGAAGTCGTGTCAGGGGAGGATTACACGAATGGTTTACAAAGATTTCAGGGAGCTGATGGAATATGCCAAGGCAAACAACTGCTCCGATATCCACATCACTGTCGGTACCAACATCGCGATCCGCAGATACGGTGAGTTGAAGATCCTTGAGCCCGCGCCCACCGCAGAAGAATCAAGAAACATGATCTACTCATTCCTCGAGCAGGATCAGGTCGAGAGAGTATCCGGCGGTATGGACCTTGATGCCGGTGTCATGCTCTGGGACGGAACCAGAATCAGAGCCAACATCTATCATCAGAGAAACAACCTTGCGGCTAGTATCCGTATTCTCAATCAGACAGTTCCTTCATTTGAGGAACTCCTTCTCCCTACTGTATGTAAGGACCTTGCAGAGATGCCCAGAGGCCTCGTCCTCGTAACGGGACCTACCGGTTCGGGTAAATCCACCACCCTCGCATCAATGGTCGATTACATCAACAGAACCACTTCAAGACACATACTCACCATCGAAGACCCCATCGAGTATGTTTATCCCCACGACAAGGCAATGATCCACCAGAGAGAAGTCGGAAAGGACGTACCCAGCTTCGCAACCGCACTCCGTTCCGCACTCCGTGAAGATCCCGATATCATCCTCGTAGGAGAAATGCGTGACTATGAGACCATCTCCGCAGCTATCACCGCAGCAGAGACCGGACACCTCGTTCTTTCAACACTCCATACAACGAGTGCCGCTCAGACCGTAGAAAGAATCATCGACGCAACTCCTCTTGACGGACAGGATCAGATCAGAACCCAGTTCTCCAACGTTATCAGAGGCGTTATCACCCAGACACTCGTTCCTACCGCAGATATGGACGGCCGTGTTGTTGCTACCGAGATCATGCTCGGTACTCCCGCGATCGGAAACCTCATCCGTGATAAGAAGACCATCCAGATTCCTTCCCTTATCCAGGCAGGACGCAGCACCGGAATGCATCTCCTCAACGATGACCTCGCTTCCCTCGTCGGACGCGGAAGAATCACCAAGGAAGACGCTATGTGGGTTAGTAACGATCCCACCGCACTCGACAAGATGTGCTGATAAGATCACATATAACGAAAGCGGGACGCCCGAAGGTGTCCCGCTTTTTTTGCCCGTATCGTTTCCGGGTGAATCCTGCCGGCTTCCGGCTCACTTTTCGTTCCTCTTCTCCATATACTTATCAAGCGCTTCCTGCATCTTCTTGTTTTCCGACTTCTCGATGAACCTGGTTATGAAAAGGCTCGCCGCCATGCTGAGTGAGAACGAAACGAGGAATCCGGCCCACGCCGCAAGGTCACCAACAGGGAACCATCCGAACAGAACCGCAAACACAACGATGGATACGAAGATCGCGATAATGAACAGAAGGTTCCTTGCGATCATGTTCATGTTCTTAATGAGCAGATCGGTAAGGAACGCAACCTGCGCTATCGTGACCAGCACCGCGAGAAACAAAAGCTGCAGGAGCGTTGCGAGCGTAAGTCCCCTGCTTCCCAGTTCAAAGAGGGTCGAATACCCTTCAGTCTCTTTTCCTATGCACAGATCAAACACTATGAAGATAACCACCATCGCACCGTATGTCGCAAGGAGCTGTGCGATATAACCGAATACGGATTTCCTATCTTCAAAAGCATTCTCCGATTTTTCTTCAATATGATCTCTGCCCATCACTTAAGTCCCAACTTTCTTCTGAGCTCTTCGGAATACATTCTCGACACAACGATCTGTTCACCGTTCACCAGCGTGAGCCTGACCTTCCTGTTGATATCGGCCCTGAGGCTTTTGATCTTCCGAAGGTTCACGATGCTCTGCTTGCTCACCCTGAGGAAATCCTGCTTTAAAAGCTCCTGCTCCATCTCGTAGAGCTTAAGCTCCGATTCATAGGTCTCATCCTCCGTGTAAACAAATGTCCTGCGGTCTGCGGCGTCTATATAGAGGATCCTGTCGGTGTCGAGCAGATAAGTCTCTTCCCCCTTCTTAACGCCGATCTGCATGTTGATCATCCTCATCATTGCGATGACCTTCTCAACATCCCGCGTCAGGGAAGGAGCGCATATCTTCACGCCCGTTTCCTCATATTTCTCATTAATGTCGATCTCGATCTTCATCTACTCAAGTCCTTTTTTCCTGAATGCGGCGAAAAAGAGTACGAGGGCAAGCGCCGCATTTGCAAAAAGCACACCCACGCCGAACCTTCCGGCGCTTTCAAAGCTCATACCGTCCACGGCAACCTTGATCTGCTGCGTAAAAACAAATCTCGCCGCTTTTTCTATTTTATCATTAAACATCGCGAGCATGGGAGAAAAAGAAAGAATCAGCATGACAGGCACCATAAGCGAAGAAGTGACCATCTGATTCTTCGCAAAGATCCCGATGCAGGCCCCGATGAATATCGAGATGATGCAACCCGCGCCCATCATCGCCATGAAGAACGGAATATCCCGCGAAGGAAGTGACGTTGCCATTACGGCCGATCCCGCCATGCAGAGGATCCATATATATGCCGAGACCCCGATGAGATATTCAAAGGGTCTTACTCCCGCCATCATCAGGACCCTGAGCGTGTTCTTTTCCTTCTCTTCCGAAATGATCGATGCGGCGGCAACAAGAGGTGCCATTCCGACATACATGGAGGAGAACATCTTCGTAAAAAAGAGTTCGGGCATATCCACGTCTATCGCATTTTCAAATACAAGCGTCATCACCGGAAACATCAGAAACTGGATGAGCACCGGTTTATTCTTCACGGTATCTTTGATCTGCTTTTTGATGATCGTAAGTATATTCTTCATTTATTCCTCCTCCAGCTTCTTGCCCGTCAGTTCAAGGAATACAGTTTCAAGGTTCGGTTCGGATGAATGGATCGTTTCGACATTTCCCGATGAGATCAGTTCGCCGATCTTCGCTCCGTTTTCTTCGCTGTACGAAAGCTCCATATCCTCACCCGTTTTAAGATGCACGCTTATCGTCTTCTTCCGGTCGTATTTCCTGCAGAGTTCATCGGGTGCTCCGATGTCAACGATACGGCCTTCATTGAGGAGTGCAACGGTATCGCAGAGTTCATGTGCTTCTTCCATGTTGTGGGTTGTAAGGAAGATCGTGCATCCTTCTTTTTTCCTGTCACGGATTATCCTGTGTATGGCCTTCGATGAACGGGGATCGAGTCCGCTCGTCGGCTCATCGAGGAAAAGGATCTCCGGCGAATGCATGAACACCCTTGCAAGCTGAAGCCTTGCCCTCATTCCCTTTGAAAGATCCGATGCACTCTTTTTCGCCGCATCTTTAAGTCCCACAAGTTCGAGGCTCTCCGCGATCTTCTCATAGGGGGTTCCGTATATATCCGCGAAGACCTTCAGGTTATCGATGCATGAGAATCTGTCATATACTCCGAAATTATCCATCATGATGCCGATGTTCCTGCCGTCCTGCCTTGTAAGGTCCCTTGCTTCCTTGCCCATGATGACCGCCGATCCGCCGTCGTACGCGAGCTGACCCGTGATTATCTTGATAAGCGTTGTCTTGCCCGCACCCGACGGTCCCAGCAGTCCGAATATCTGACCGTCATTTATCTCCAGATCTATTCCCGATAAAACCTTCTTATCCGAAAAGCTTTTTTCCACTCCTTTGCATCTGATCATATCCGTCTCCTTTCGTGTCCGTGACCATAAACTATCAGACGGCCGGAAAGGAAACAATGGGCGGAGACGTAAGTTGCCGCACCGCCGACACAAGTTGCACAAAAAGAGGATGTCTTTCGACATCCTCTCAGGATTCAAACATATATACAAACCAGCTCATTATGCACATCGCAGCCGTTTCGGTCCTCAGGATCCTTCGTCCGAGCGTTACCGGAAGCACCCCGGCACTTTCCGCTTTCGCGACTTCCCTCTCATCAAAGCCGCCCTCGGGACCTATGAAAAGCCCTACGCTGCTTCCCGGCTTTATCCCGGAAAAGAGTTCCCTGGTCTTAGCCATATCCTCGGCAAGCTCGTACGGAATGAAGATATGATCAAGGGCTTTCGCATCGGCGATCGCAGCATCAAAGTTCATAACGGGACCGACATTCGGGATGATGCCGCGCTTACTCTGCTCCGCCGCACTCTCCGCTATCTGCTGCCATCTTGCGACCTTGCTCCCGGCCTTTTTATCATCAAGCTTCACAACGCATCTCGATGTCGCTACGGGAACAAATCTTACCGCTCCGAGCTCAACGCACTTCTGTATCACGGTCTCCATCTTGTCGCCCTTGCAGAGTGCCTGATAGACTGTCACCCTTACCGGAAGCTCGGTGTCATCTTCCTTGACGAATCTTATCTCGCAGATGACTTCCGAATCGGTGTATTCCAGGATCCCGCATCTGTATTCCTTCGGAACACCGTCACATCTTACACTGATCTCTTCACCGGGCTTCATACGGAGAACGTTTTTGATGTGATTATGGTCCGGACCGGATATGATGACCCGGTGCGTATCCATATTTATCTGTGACTGATCTGCAAAAACCTGAGTCATTTGACCGCCGTAACGGAGCTCCACTCTCCCTGTCTTGTTATATCAAGGACCTTCAGTCCCGCCTTTTCCATTGCGGCGGTGACGATGTTCTCCTTCTCGTTCAGGATACCGGATGTAATGTAGATACCGCCCTCCTTAAGCATCTTGGGAACGCAGGGAGTGATCACCTCGAGAACCTCGGCAAGGATGTTCGCAACGACTATGTCATAGCTTCCGACACCCGCGTCATTTTGAATTTCCTCATCGGTAGCGATATTTCCGATAACGAGCTTAAATGCGTCGGGAGAGATACCGTTGTTCTCACAGTTTTCCCTTACGGCTTCCTCAGCGCAGGGATCCAGGTCGGTTCCGTATGCGCAGCCCGCTCCGAACATAAGTCCGAGGATCGCAAGTATTCCGCTTCCCGTACCGATATCAAGGAGCTTATCGCCTTCCTTTACATGTTTTCTGATATTCCTGATACAGAGCTGCGTCGTATCATGCATTCCGGTTCCGAATGCGGTGCCGGGATCGATATGAAGAATAAACTTATGCGTATCTCCTTCGGGAACATCCTCCCAGGAAGGAATAACAAGTATGTCATCCACTTCAAAGGAGTGGAAGAAATTCTTCCAGTTATTGAGCCAGTCGATATCTTCCGTCTCACTTACTTCCACGGTTCCTTCGCCGATATCCATATACGACCTGATATCATCGAGGACTTCATTAATGTCCGCAAGTACTTCTTCTTTTGTGACCTTTCTGATATCGCCCGCAGTATTGACGGCTCCGATGGTCATGGTTCCCGCTTCGGGTTCTCCACCCATGATGAGAAGACCGTCATCGTCCGTCTCCACGAAGAAATTGAGTACCGCCGTTCCGTCGTCATCACCGAAGTCAGGAAGGATGTCGACGAACATCTGCTCCTTGTCGAGGGGCGAAAGAGGAACCTTGTCCTCGATCTGTGCTCCCTCAAGTCCTATGTCATACAGATCGCTGATGATGATATCCTCAGCCTCCGTATTTGTTTTGACCCTGAATCTGATCCACTTCATTGTTTTTCTTTTCCGCTTCGTATCAATCCGAGCACTTATTCTTATCCTGGAAGCTTACCCTTGCACCGGCTTCCACCGATGATGTGATGAAGGTATTCGAACCGATGATCGCATCGTGACCTATGACCGTCTCGCCTCCGAGAATGGAAGCTCCGGCATAAATGGTGACCCGGTCTTCGATGGTGGGATGGCGCTTCTTACCCTTGAGTGTCTGTCCTCCCCTTGTCGAAAGAGCACCGATGGTAACGCCCTGATAGATCTTGACGTAATCTCCTATGATGGTCGTCTCGCCCACAACAATGCCCGTTCCGTGGTCGATAAAGAAATACTTTCCTATAGTCGCGCCGGGATGGATATCGATTCCCGTGCGGGAATGTGCATGCTCCGTCATCATCCTGGGGATAAGGGGAACACCGAGAACGAAAAGCTCATGAGCGATCCTCGCGGTCACGATTGCCCTGAGTCCGGGATAACAGAGGATTATCTCGCTGTGGTTATATGCGGCGGGATCTCCCTCGTAGAAGGCCTGTACATCCGTCTCGACATACTCCCTGATAACGGGGATCCTGAGCATGAACATATTGGTCAGCTCTCCGGCAACCTCCGCTCTCTTCTCATACGGAGCGCCCGCAAACTCAGGCTTCTGGATAAGGGAGATCGCGATCTGTTTCTTGAGGTTATAGATTATATCTTCTGTGAGAACCGTAAGGCGGCTGCTGAGATTATAGAATTTATAATTCTTTTCACGGATATAACCGGGGAAGATCATCTTGATGATCTTGCCGAGGATATCATTGACAGCATCCCTGTCGGGCTGGTCGGATATATCGGTCCTGTTGATGATCCTTTCATCCTTATAATCCGCAAGTATGGTCGATACTATATTTTCAAGTTCGAGATTTTTCTTTTCTTTTTCCATAAAAAGATCCTCCGATCACGGCAAAAACCTGTCTCTTATGATAGCTTAAAAGCTCAGTGTTTACAAGATTTCTTACTTTACAAAACCGCCTGCCGCGAATACAGTATAAGTATGCTTACGGAAGACGAAAAATACATGAAAAAGGCACTTAAGCTGGCAGAAAAAGCCTTCGATGCCGGTGAAGTGCCCATAGGCTGCATAATAGTTCACGAGGGAAAGATCATAGGACGCGGTTACAACAGGCGAAATACCGATCATTCCACGCTTTCGCACGCCGAGATGATCGCCATCAAAAAGGCCTGTGCAAAGCTCTGCGACTGGAGACTCGAGGACTGCACGATGTATGTGACGCTGGAGCCCTGCCAGATGTGTGCGGGTGCCTGCGTACAGGCCAGGATTCCCAAGGTTGTCATCGGAACCACAAGTCCCAAATCGGGAAGCTGCGGTACCGTGACCAACATCCTTAACAACGAGGCTTTCACACACACATGCGAGACCGTGACGGGAGTGCTCGCCGAACAGTGCAGTGCTCTTCTTACCGAATTTTTCGTCAGGATGAGAGCCGAGACCAAGGCGGCCAAAATGGCGGCAAAGCGTGAGGCCGAAGCCCTCGCAGAAGAATCATCACAGCCGGAAGATACGCAGGACAGCTGATCTCCGCAGTGGTGCGGCAGATCCCGGACGGATCCAAAACAATTCTCAGGAGGAACATCATGACAGTAATGACCAGACCGGAAGTAAAGACCATCACAGGAGGAAAGTACTGGGAACAGACCTACGATAATTTCTTTCTCAAGGCCTATCTCCCCGACAACGATATAGATTCACAGGTCAATAACTATACTTTCAGGGCGCCCTATATGCTTGTCTTCGAAGAAGAGAGAATGAGCATCGAAAGCGCTGTTTCTTTTGCAAGGGAAACCGGACTTGCGGATATCGCCGCAGCGGTCGATTCGATGGTCCTTTTCGTATATCCCACCTGCGAGGGCGGATGGGATGGTGCCGACATCGAGCTCTACAAAGAGATCATCTCCCACGGCAAGATGCATCCCGAATACAATGACGGGCTTGTCGAGCTCAACGACTTCTTCACCCACGAGTTCAAGGGCTACTTCATCAGGGGCGCCATCTTCAGGGCTGACATCTACAGCTACGGAAAGTCAGCCGACTATGTCGCAAGAAATCTCCTTAAGACGGTCGAAGGCCAGTACCTGTGGGGTCCCGGCGAGATCACTCCCGCAATGTGCTCCATGGAAAGACTCAGCATCGTGCCCCGGGTTGAAAGGAAAGATATCGCGATCCTCAGCGTCGGCAACAGCGCCGAGATCAACAAGGCATTCGAGGGCTGCGAGAACCTCCTGGTAAAAGAAACCGCAGATTACAAGGCAGACTTTAAGAATTTCGTCAGGAAGTTCAAGATGTGGTGCGGACATATCGAGATCGAACCCGACTTCGAAGAGCTGGGAATGACCGAAGAGCCCGGCTGCACAGAGGTCAGGACCTCTCCCGACAACAAGTGGAAGTACAAGGATGTTCCCTCCCACAAGGTCGGATACTTCGCATATTACAATAACGACGTCCGTGACAAGGGACCCGTTCCCCTTGTAATGGGCTTCCACGGCGGCGGCGATACCTCCATGTATCTTACCTTCGTAGCCGGATGGTGGGAGATCTGCCATAAGTACGGTTTCCTTTTCGTTTCGATCGACGATCATCTCTCCGTTACCGCTACCGAGGTCATGGATGTCATCGCGGACCTGAAAAAGAAATACAATATCGACGAAAAGAGGATCTACGCAACAGGCTTCTCCATGGGAAGCGGCAAGACCTGGGATCTGTACCAGGAATATCCCGAAAGCTTCGCCGGCTTCATGCCCTGCAGTGCCCTCTTCCCCATCAAGGATAATCCCTGGGGACTTTCACTCGGAGATCCGAAGCTCAATATGACCGTTGCAAAGCCTGTCTTCTACTCGGGCGGCGAGGATTCACCCCTTCCCGAGCTTCCCAACCAGGCCGAGACCTGCCTCGACAGAGTACAGTACGTTGCGGGCGTAAACAAGCTGAAGGTAAAATTCGATGTGGACTTCGAAAAGAAGGATTCCTGGGAAGACAAGTTCTACGGAATACCCGCAGAAAAGACCGAGAAGGTCTACAACGAATCAAGAGACAGCTATCTTACCGAGCGCTTCTACGAATCCGAGGACGGCGTATGCAGAACAGTATTTGCCTCCGTCAGCGGACAGCAGCATGAGTGCAGACAGCACAGCTGCGAGAACGCGTGGAAGTTCGTGTCACAGTTCTCACTGTGAACAGGGGGCGGTTCCTCCGTTCACCATCACGAAAAGAAAAAGCGGAGCCCCTTTACGGGTGCTCCGCTTTCTGTTGCTAATGTCTTATCACATATCGGGGAGTCTGTCGGGTTCGGGATACTCAACTCCGAAGGTTTCAACGGTAACTGTCTTCATTACCTGGGGAGTGAGGGGCTTGTCCCTGAAATCTGTGGGAGTCTGTGCGATCTTATCAACGATATCAAGACCCTCGATGACCTTACCGAATGCGGCATAATCGCCGTCGAGATGGGGTGAGGTCCCATGCATGAGGAAGAACTGGCTTCCCGCGGAATCCGGGAACATGGAACGTGCCATGGAAAGAACTCCCTCGGTGTGCCTTAAGTCATTGGCAAAGCCGTTACTTGCGAACTCTCCCTTAATGCTGTATCCGGGACCTCCGGTTCCGTTTCCGTCCGGGTCTCCGCCCTGGATCATGAATCCGGGGATCACACGGTGGAAGGTAAGTCCGTTGTAGAATCCTTTTGATATAAGGCTGATAAAATTGTAAACTGACTGTGGAGCGATATCGGGATAAAGCTCAGCCTTCATCACCGAGCCGTCCTCCATGGTAAATGTTACAAGGGGATTTTTATTCTCTGACATAATATTTCCTTTCTAAACGCGTATTGAAAATACTTCTGTATTATAACATGAAACAACGCATACACTATCTCAAAAATATAACCGTGCTCAAAGGCGGAGATATTCCCACCGCAGCATCCGCAAAGGAAAACGCAACCATCCCCGGAGGATCTTATGCACCTCTGAACGGCTCATGCCAAGGATGCCCGGGAACTCTGTATGTTGCCTCGCCGGGTGCCGATCTTAAGGCTCTTTCGGAAAGCGGAGTCCCCTTTGTCGTCTATGTCGACACCCTCACATACAGCGGCAGCACCTTTTGGGACGGTGCGAAATATGTTCTCGAGGGCGAAGGAAAATTTGATCCCGAAGATTTCGATCCCGAAGAGCTCGAAAAGATCTACAGAAGACTGAATAAGATTCCGTGGGATATATCAGAAACCGACAGATGTGTCATAAAGGAAACCTCGCTCTCCGATCTGGACGAATTCTATGAGATCTACGCTGATCCCGATATCACACGCTTTACCGAGGATCTTATGGAAAGAAGCGAGGAGGAAAAGTATACCGAAAACTACCGTGACCTTATTTATGAGATCTACGGACACGGCATCTGGACGGTAATGAAAAAGGATACAGGCGAGATAATAGGACGCGCGGGCCTTGACGAAAGAGCAGGTTTCGACACTCCGGAGCTCGGATTTGTCATAGGAAAACCCTGGCAGAAACAGGGCTATGCGTATGAAGTCTGCAGTGCGATCCTTGCATGGGCAGCCGGAAATGATATTCACGAAATAATGAGTCTCGTCGAAAAAGATAACGCGAAAGCGGTTAAATTACTTAAAAAACTGGGCTTTTCCGCAAGAGATACAGTAACCATCGGCACTTCAGAGTATCTCAGATTCATTTTTACCGTAAAATAGGGCGTTACAGGGTATAAAAAAATACCTGTTATTCATAGATTGTTTACAATTTATTTTCTTATTGTTAAATCCAAAAACATTGTCTATACATCTTTACAAAGTAGAATATAACCATAGAACGAGAAAAGAACTACCACCCCTTCGTGATATATAATAATCTTTTTCATAATAATCCCGGGTATCTGCTGATACCCGGGATCCTCCCTTTTATGGGGGTAATCAGACGAAAACAGGGGGACTGCTTACGCTGTTTCAATGAACCACTGAAACAGCGTAAGCAGTCCCCCTGTTTTTCTATTTTACTCTGCGACTCTGATATCGATCGCCTGCTTTATGTTGATTATCTCGACTTCGTCATGCTTGCCGCCGTTCTCTCCGTCCAGCGTCCATGCGATCTTCTTTTCGGATGAGAATTTAATATTGCCCGATGTGAAGGATACGATATTCTCGGACAATCCGTAATTGCCGGTTGCCAGCGCATTGACCAGCTTCTGGAATTCAAGCGGTGTGGTGATCTCTTTTATGAGGTTGACCTCAAAGAGTCCGTCCGCAAGATCCACATTTTCTCCCGTGATACCCTTGATACCGCCGACACTGTTGGAATTGGTGACCATGCCGTAAATGAAGTTGCCGTCTATGGTCTCACCGTCGTGCTCAACGGTCACATGGTAAGGCTTGATCTTGGTGAAGCTCTTCATGCCCTCAAGGATGTATGCGGAATGCCCTATCGCATTCTTCATATCCTGGTCGGTGCTGTAGCTTACCTCGGTGAATGCGCCGAATGCCGCAACGTACACGAATGCCTCGTTATTGAAGAGTCCTACATCAACCGCCTTGTTCTTGCCGTGGATTATTATATCCGCGGACTTGAGCATATCCTTGGGAAGTGCGAGAGAACCGCCGAAATCGTTGGTCGAACCTGCGGGTATATATCCCAGAGGAGTGCGGTATTCGTTCTTCATCATGCCGCGCACGGTCTCATCAAGCGTACCGTCACCGCCGCAGCAGGCAACTATGTCAAAGTCGGACTCACGCTCGGCGGCAACCTTCTCGGCATCGCCGTTCCTGCGCGTGGGATAGATCGTTATCTCGTAACCTGCGGACGCAAATATATCAAGAATATCCGCAAGTTCCTCACGGATACGTCCTCTTCCGGCTTTTGGATTGTAGATAAACAGCATCTTTTTCATAAGTCGATAATACCATACGGATAATGCAAAGCAATACACAAGATATCAAAACAACAAAAAATCACGGAATCTTAAGATTCCGTGATCCCTATATACAAAACCTTATGCCTGTGCGCCGGTAAGGAAACCTTCCACTGTGCTGAGAGCGTCGCTCTCGTCATCTCCGTCGCATCTGATCATGAGTTCATCTCCCTCATCGAGAGTGATGCTCATCATTCCCATAATGGACTTGGCATTAACCTTTCTTTCGCCTGCCTCGATATAGATGATGCTGTCGAACTTGCTTGCTTTCTGTACAAGAAGTGCGACGGGGCTTGCTGAAAGATTCTTGGGCAGCTTAACGTTTACGGTTCTTGTGATCATAAAAAAATACTCCCTTCAATACCGCATCCTTCCCCTCGGACGCCGGCAGCCTTCTCCTCATAAGGCCTTTGATTCGTTATTCCCCCGTAACATCAAACGGCACCCCAAGCCGTTTACTTTCTTTTTTCCTGAGCGAGCTTGCTCAGTCTTGCAAGTCTGTGATTGATACCCGATTTTCCGACCGGAGGATCCATCATCTCTCCGAGTTCCTGTAATGTCGCATCCGGATTTTCGAGTCTTCCGTAGGCCGCTTCCCGTAACGGGGCGGGCAGAGAGTCAAGCATCCCGTGCTCTTCCAGGTATCTTATATCTTCCAGCTGCCTCGAAGCAGCGGTCACAGTCTTCCTTATATTGGATGTCTCACAGTTGACCCTGCGGTTGACGGCATTGCTGACATCCTTGTAGATGCGGCAGTTTTCGAAATCCATATAGGAATTCATCGCTCCCATAACGCTCAGGAGCTCGCCGATCATCTCACCTTCCTTGACGTAGACGATAAGCTCGCCGCGTCTTTCGGTCCTGCGGGCGTTTATCCCGAAATCCGAACACACCTGTGTTATCTGCTCGGCAAGTGCTTCCGACGGACAGATGAACTCGAGATGATATCCCTTATCCGGGTCACTCAGGGACCCCGATGCAAGAAACGCTCCCCTCAGGAAAGCCCTCTTACAGCAGGCATTCTTAAGGATAAGCCCGGAAACCGGGTCGCTTCCGTCCCCTACCAGGTCGAGCAGTGACTCGAACTCCGGATCGGTACTTTTCAACGACTTACCTATCTTAAATGTTATTTCAAGTAAAGTAAAGCCCTTTTTTATGAGAGCAGAACCCGAGGTGTTAAATCCGACGGTTATTCCGCCGCCCTCCTCAACTCCGATCTGGCCGGCAAAATGCATTATGGCCGCGATCTCCGCTATCCTGCAGTGCCTGGCCTGCGGGATGACCTCCGCCAGTTCTTCTTTAACATCCGAGGAAAAAGACATACATCCTCTCCTTTTTGTTCATCAGCCTGCAGTTACATCCCTGTGGGTCAGTTTAAATCCTATATCCGTCCTCTTTTTCATCCTGTCGTAAAGAGCCGAGGCCAGGGTAACGGACCTGTGCTTTCCGCCCGTACAGCCGATCGCAACGACAAGATTTGACTTTCCTTCCTTCACGTAGTTGGGGATCAGGAATTCCAGCATATCCTCAAGCTTATCAAGGAACATGCCTGTCTCTTCAAACTGGCAGACATAGTCCCTGACTTCCTTATCGAGGCCGGTCTTATTCTTAAGTTCATCGATATAGAAGGGATTCGGAAGGAATCTTACATCCAGCACAAGATCGGCATCCGCAGGGATACCGTACTTGAATCCGAATGAAACTATATTGATGTTGAGATTGCTGTATTTTTCGTTCTTACGGAAAATAGAATCGACCTCGGCCTTGAAATCCCTTACGAGAAGGTTCGAGGTGTCGATGATATAAGTAGCCTGCTTCCTGATGGGCTTAAGCTCTTCGCGCTCCTTCTTTATTCCGTCTTCGATCGTGCCCTCGCCCGCAAGGGGATGGAGTCTTCTGGTCTCCTTGTATCTGCGGATAAGGGTCTTGTCGGAGGCTTCGAGGAACAGAATTTCCGTCTCATGTCCCGAGGATTTAAGGCTCTTTATGACCTGAGCAAGATTCTTCATGGAGCCCGCGGTTCTTATATCGATGCCGAGGGCCACCTTGTCATATTCATTTCCGGGCTGGGCGAGAAGTTCGACGAACTTATCAACCAGTGAAGCGGGAAGATTATCGATACAGTAAAAGCCGATATCCTCCAGCATTTTCATGCCGGTCCTCTTACCGCTTCCGCTCATTCCGGTTATTATTACGATACGCATCTGGGATCAATACCTTCCGGGTCTTCCGAGTACGACGAGTTCAGGCTCGAGACGTACCCCGCTGTTCTTGTACACTTCGTTTCTTACCCTGTTCATAAGGTTGATGATATCCGCCGCAGTGGCAGTACCGGTATTGACGATAAAGCCATGGTGCTTCTTGGATACCATCGCACCGCCTTCGTGTGCTCCGCCGAGTCCGGCTTCTTCGATAAGCTTGGCTGCGAAATTATCCTTGGGATTCTTGAAGATGCAGCCTGCGTTGGGAAGATCGAGGGGCTGCTTGTCCCTGCGTTCCTTCGCATACTTTTCGATGGTTGCGTTGATCTCGTTCTTGTCACCCTTCCTGAGCTCGAATACCGCCTCAAGAACGATGTATTTCTTTTCACAGAAAAGCGATGTCCTGTATCCGAAATGGCACTCGTAAGGGCGGAGGAAAACTTCCTCACCTGCGGTGGTAAGCGCCTTTACACGCTTTACGATGGTGCTCATCTCGCTTCCGAACGCACCGGCGTTCATCTTGATCGAACCGCCTACGGTTCCGGGGATTCCGCATGCCCACTCCATTCCGGTGAGCCACATGTCGGCTGCCATACGTCCTGCCGCAGCAAGTGATGCGCCGCCGCCTGCGGTAACTTCATATCCGGTGACATCCACCTTGGTGAACTCACCCTGGAGCATTATACAAACTCCCGAATATCCTTCGTCTTCAACAAGGATATTGGTTCCGTTTCCGAGTATAGAATAGGGAAGGAATTTCTTCCTGACACATGTGAGGACCTTTCTGAGTTCCTCGACATTATGTACTTCCACGATACAGAGTGCATTTCCTCCGGTCCTGAACGAACAGCAATCGGACATCGGAGAATCCGGATGGACATATCTTTCATCGAGATGTTCGGATAAAAGGGCTGCTACTTCCTTTCCGGTCATAAAAGTCTCCTCTCCTCACCCTTTCGGGTGCACAGATTTTTCTCCCTAATACTATACTATAAACCGAGTATTTCTTAAATATCGGATAATAACATTCCGGCACATCCGTAGATGCCCGCATCGTTTCCGAGAGTTGCGAGGGCAAACTGAGCGCCCTTGCAGGGAGGGAATACATACTTTACGAATTCGGGTGCGACAAAGGAAAGAAGGATATCTCCCGCCTTGGATACGCCGCCGCCGATAACGAAGATCTCGGGATTGACAACATCCGCAACGGATGCAAGTCCCTTTCCGAGATAGCTTCCGAACTCTTTGGCGATCTCGACCGCAACCTCATCGCCTGCCTTGACCGCATCGAATACAGCCTTTGCATCGAGGTTGTCGACGCTTCTGAGTGAGGTGGCCTTGTCGTCCCTCACCAGTCTTCTTCTGGCAAGTCTTGCGATTCCTGTAGCGGACGCATACTGCTCGAGACATCCGGTATGTCCGCAGTTGCACTTTTCTTCCTCGCCGTCCGCAACACGGATATGTCCTATCTCTCCGGCCGCTCCGGTGGATCCGGTGATGAGCTTTCCGCCGATTATCACACCGCCGCCTACGCCCGTTCCGAGAGTTACGGCTACGACATTCTTATGTCCCTGGCCGCCGCCCTTCATCATCTCGCCGTATGCAGCGACATTCGCGTCATTTCCGGCGATGACCTTGATCCCGCCGAGCTTTTCTTCCATTGCGGTCCTGAGATTGAAGACTTCCCATCCGAGGTTTACAGCACCGCCCGTCATAACGCCGTCTTCGTCAACAGCGCCTGGAGCGCCGACTCCGACACCGATGCAGTCTGCTTTATCGATTGCCTTTTCCTGCATCTTGGCAAGAATACTTGCGCATACATCTCCGACTATGTTCTTACCCTTGTCGGTCTTATCCGTGGGGATCTCCCACTTATCGATCAGATTTATCTGATCGTCAAAAAGTCCGAGTTTAACTGTGGTTCCGCCTATGTCTGCTCCGAATACGTATTTCATGTTGTCTCTTCTTCTCCCTCCTCTTCCTCTGCTCTCTTTTTGGCAAGGGAAGCCTGGACTCTCTTATAAAGTTCCTGAGCGGCATTGTAACCCATCTGTTTCTGACGGTAGTTGACCGCTGCGGTTTCGCATATTACGGCAAGGTTACGGCCGGGTCTTACGGGAATGTTGTGGCAGACAACCCTAACTCCGAGGTACTCGGTAAAGTTCTCTTCAAGTCCGAGTCTGTCGTAATCCTTATCCTTGTTCCAGTCCTCGAGCCTGATGACCAGGTCTACCTGCTGCTGGTCCTTGACGCTCGATGCACCGAACAGTGCCTTTACATCGACGATACCTATACCCCTGAGCTCGATGAAATGCTTCGTAATGTCGGGAGCACTTCCCACAAGGAGTGTATCGGAAAGCTTTCTGAGCTCTACGGCATCATCGGTAACAAGACGGTGTCCTCTCTTTATCAGCTCAAGTGCAGCCTCGGATTTACCGATACCGCTCTCACCCGTTATCAGGACTCCTTCACCGTAACAGTCGACCAGAACGCCGTGAACGCTGATCATGGGTGCCAGCTGTTCGTTCAGCCATCTGATAAGATCCGCAGTGAATCCCGATGTCGCTTCATTGGTAAGAAGAACCGGAATGCCGTATTTTCTCGCAACATCCATAAAGATGTCGTTGGGCTTAAGGCCCCTGCAGAAGATTATCGCAGGCATCGGATGTTCAAGGAACTTGTCGTATGCCTCATACTTCTGCGCATCGTCCAGTGCATTCTCCATGTAGGAATACTCGACATATCCGATGATCTGGATTCGCGCGGGATCGAAATACTCGAAGTATCCTGCGATCTGCAGTGCGGGTCTGTTGATATCGGGCTGTGTGATGCGGATTCGCGTTACGTCCACTTCGGGAGTGAGGTTCGTAAGGTTCATCCTTTCGATAACTTTTGTCAGTTTGACGCTTGCCATCAGATGTTCTCCTCGATCCATTTCTTAAACTCGGCGGGGCTGACTGCTCCCACCTGGTTGGCTGCGGGCTTTCCGTCCTTGAAAATGATGAAATTGGGAATGCTCATTATCTCATACTTCTCCGCAACCGCATCATTGTCATCAATATTGCATTTGCAGACCTTGATCTGCGAACTCATCTCCTCACCGATCTGATCGACGACGGGCGACATCATCTTGCAAGGACCGCACCAGTCCGCAAAAAAGTCAACGAGTACGGGGAGGGATGATTCAAGTACTTCTTTTTCAAAAGTCTCTGTGGTTACTTCAAGTGCCATAGTCTCTCCTTTCATTTCCTGCTGATGATATATTTACATATCGGGTTTCCCATCGAAGAGAATCTCTCTTCATATTCGGTCATGACGTTGCCCTCGAGAAGGGCCGGATCGGCGTGAAGATCGTATGTGATAAGATCCGCTTTCCACTTGCTTCCTTCCAGCTGTTCGACCGCCCAGTCAAAAAGTATGCGGTTGTCGGTCTTGAATTCTATCCTTCCGCCGTCAACTAATATCTTATCATATCTTGCCAGGAATTCGCGAGAAGGAAGACGTCTTTTTGCATGTCTGTCCTTGGGCCAGGGATCCGAAAAATTAAGATATATCCTGTCGACCTCACCCGGTGCAAAAACATCCGCGATAGTCTCGGCATCCATCCTTACAAAGCGAAGGTTGGGCTTGGGATCCTCCTCCATCTTCTGCACCGCGCGGAGCAGTACGGCAGAGTATTTCTCTATTCCTATATAGTTGATGTCCGGATTGAGAAGTGCCAGCTCGTGAAGGAAACGGCCCTTTCCCATACCGATCTCTATGCGGATGGGCGCGGGCTTTTCGAATCTCTCGTTCCATTTTCCGGCCGTCTGTACCAGCTCATCTTCTGGTATGACATATTCGCTGTCTGCGATCCTTTCCCTGCATCCGGGAACATTCTTAAGTCTCATTTCGGTTTTCTGAAACTCCTTCCGGCGAAGAAACTCTTCTTACGTTCTTTTCTGTACTGTCTTCTCCAGTTGGGGTGTACCTTTCTGTATTTTTTGTACTGCTTTACGATCAGATATATGATTCCGAGACCGGCGGCTATGACCGCGCTGATCTTCGCAACCTTGGCGATGTTGATGAAGACAAAGGTCTTGCCGGGCTTTTCCTCTTCGGGTGTTTCTGCGGGAGCGGCTGTTCCGAAATCATAAGCATCGGACGTTTCTCCGAAAAGTATCGAACACTTGCCCAGATACACTCCCTGGTATGAATAAATGATCCTCGCCGCTTCGCTTTCGGGAACATTCTCGTAGGTGATCCTGCTCTGAAGATCCGTGAATTCCACGGTCAAAGGAAGGACCACATAATCTTTCCTGTCAAGAGAGAGCATGGGCCTCGAATCGCCCATGATATCGGTGGTTCCGTACGATCCGACACCGGATCCCACATTGTATGACTTCTCGTTTTCGGATGCGTTCACAAGTGCGAAATCGGAAAAACCGTAGTTGAAAAGATTGATCGCATCCTCATATCTTTCATCGCTTCCGTCGTCAAGAATGACAACGATCAGCTTCATTCCGTCCTTTTCGGCACCGGCGATGAGACAGTACCCCGCTTCGTCGGTATATCCCGTTCTCGCACCGATCAGATACGGATACTCATAGGTTCCGCCGATCGCCATCTTATTGCCGTTGTGCTCTATGATCTCATCCTTCTGGTATTCCGAGGGGTAGAGGTGAAGGTTCTTCTGAAGCGAGTATTTGCACAAAAGCTCGTTATCGAAGAAGTCCCTTCCGATCAGAGCCATGTCATACGCGGTGGTGTAGTGATCTTCGGAGTGCAGTCCGACGGGATTCGCAAAGGAAGTCTCCTTGCATCCCAGGGCCGCAGCCCTCGAGTTCATCATCGCAACAAAGGAATCCCTCGATCCTCCTCCGACATGCTCGGCAAGTGCAAATCCGCACTCCGCCGCGCCCCTTATGAGGATCGCCTGAAGGCATTCGCACACCGTGAGCGATTCACCGGGATCTATCGCGATATTTACAACTCCCGAAGGAACATCCCTTACCGCCGCGGTCGAAAACTCAACGCGTTCGTCGAGATTGCAGTTTTCCGCAGCGAGCATGCTCGTCATGATCGCGGTAAGTGCCGCGGGATAGCATTTTTCGTGAATGTTCTTCGCATACAGCACAACACCCGTCGACTCTTCCATAAGTATCACGGATCTGCCGTTCGTCTCGGGTGCCTTGGGCCAGTTGACCGTATATTCGGACGGAACCGCTTCCGATGCCGTTACCTGCATAGGGAATGAAAGCAGCAGGATAATAACAAGAGGCAGAGTAAATACCCCGCCCCTTATTTTTCTTATTTTACTGTAGAAGCTGTTCTTCTTCTGCATCAATTAAATGGAATGATTTGAAAAAATACCTATGTCGGAACCTCCGTCAGGGGGAAGTTCGTCAATGCCCCTCGCGGCATCCTCTGCGGTGACATCGCCGTCAGCAGTCTCTTCGGCGTCATCTTTCTTATCGGACGGATCAGCTGCGTCCGCTTCTTTCACCCCGGACTTTTCCGCGGAAATCTCTGACTTGTCATCGGAAGTGCCGTCCTCAGCCTTGGGAGCATCACCGGAAACGGGCTTCTTATCTTCCTCAACGGGCTCGGGAATTCCCTTCTCCCTGCGGAAGATCTGCATGAACTCTTTACCTGTGATGGTTTCCTTTTCGATGAGGTAATCGGCAAGCTTATCCATCAGCTCACGGTCACCCTGCAGCATCTCCTTGGCCTTGTCATAAGCCTTCTTGAGCATCTTGACGACTTCCTCGTCAATAGCCGCCGCGGTCTGGTCGGAACAGTTCAGTGAGGTACGCCCCTCAAGGTACTGGCTCTCAACCGTGGCAAATCCGGCAAGTCCGAACCTTTCGCTCATGCCGAAACGGGTGATCATGTTCTTGGCGATCGATGTTGCCTTCTCGATATCGTTGGCAGCGCCGGTCGTAACATTTCCGAATACGATCTCCTCCGCAGCACGTCCTCCGAGTGCGGATACTATCATATTTTCAAGCTCTTCCTTGGAATTTAAGTACTTCTCTTCCTCGGGAACCTGCATTACATATCCGAGAGCACCCATGGTCCTGGGCACGATGGTGATCTTCTGTACGGGCTCGGAATTCTTCTGGAGCGCGGTAATGAGCGCATGTCCGACCTCGTGGTAGGAAACGATCTTCCTTTCCTCGGCGCTCATGATGCGGTCCTTCTTTTCCTTACCTACGAGAACCTGCTCAACCGCGTTGAAGAGATCCTTCTGGCAGACATATTCCCTGCCTTCCTTGACCGCATTGATCGCAGCTTCGTTGATCATGTTCGCAAGGTCGGAACCTACGGCACCGCTGGTCGCAAGTGCGATCGCATCGAGATCGACGCTCTCATCCATCTTGACGTCCTTCGCGTGAACCTTGAGTATCTCCACTCTTCCCTTAAGATCGGGCTTGTCGACGATGATACGTCTGTCGAAACGTCCGGGCCTTAAGAGTGCCTTATCGAGGATCTCGGGACGGTTTGTCGCACCGAGTATCAGGATACCCTTTGATGAATCGAATCCGTCCATCTCGGACAGGAGCTGGTTCAGGGTCTGTTCTCTTTCTTCGTTTCCGCCGCCGTATTTCGAATCACGGCTTCTTCCTATCGCATCGATCTCATCTATGAAGATGATGCAGGGCGCGTTCTTGGTAGCTTCCTTGAAAAGGTCCCTTACTCTCGATGCACCGACACCGACATAAAGCTCGATGAAATCGGAACCTGTCAGTGAAAAGAAAGGAACGTGCGCTTCACCCGCAACCGCCTTTGCCAGAAGGGTCTTACCCGTTCCGGGAGGGCCTACGAGAAGTGCTCCCTTGGGAAGCCTTGCACCGATGCCTGAATACTTACCGGGATTGTGAAGGAAGTCTACGACCTCAACGAGGGATTCCTTGGCTTCGTCCTCACCCGCCACATCCTTGAATGTGACTCCGGTCTCTTTCTGTACATAAACCTTGGCGTTACTCTTGCCCACGCCCATGGGTCCGCCGCTTCCGCCCATCCTTCTCATAAGGAACGATGCGAGGAGCCAGAGGAGGATAACGGGAAGAACGACACCTACGAATATCTCGGTGAGAAGTCCCGATGAAGAGCTAACGACTCTCTGACCGGATACGCCGTGAGCTTCGAGTCTTTCCATGAGGTTATCCATGGATTCCATGAGCCTTGTGGTATA
>JAFWUY010000029.1 GCA_017524035.1 Lachnospiraceae bacterium
CGAAGCGGCAATACAGGCACTAACGCAAGAGCCGTGTGAGTTGCTGATAATAAAGTCGGATATATTGCTCCATCAAGATGATAGAAAGAAATGGACGGAGAGTATTAAACGAGAAAAAGAAAGCGGAGTGATAATTCTTCCGCCATACTTTGAGCCGTTACTTGTTCCAAACGATATTGAAATAAACATAGAGCAAGAGCCATGTACCGATTTATGTGTCGAACAGTTACCACCCGTCACACCACAGAAGTCGGGGAAGTGGATTCCTGTTAGTGAGAGGTTGCCGGAAAAATACGGTGAGTATTTAATCACATGGACAGGAGTATGTGGTAAACAAAGAAGCAAACCGCTTATCGGCATAGCAGAATATGAGATTTACGAACCCGAAAACTATGAGGATTGGATAACTACGGATAATGAGTTTAGGCACTATCACGACATAAAGGTGCTTGCATGGCAGGAACTACCCGAACCATACAAGACACAGGAAAGTGAGAATAAGGAATGACAGTAAAAGAATTGATAGGTCAGTTAAAGCAGATGCCACAAGATGTTCATATTTATGCAGAAGGTGAACCTGCTGATAAAGTAATATTTGAAAAAAGTCCTGACGGTAATGGTGGAATAGTGCGGATATTCAAAGCGTGGGATATTGAGTTTGTTGGCAAAGGGATTGAGCCACAGGAAAGGAGCGATAAGGAATGACAAGAGGAGAAATTTTAAAGACACTCGTACAGGGACTGAAGGACGATATACCGTTCTTCATGAGCATAGACGATGACATGAATATGATATCTGCCGACACGGCGATCATGATATGGGAGAAGCTCTCAGAGGACATACCGAACACGCTTCATCCGAAGGCAGAGCCGAAGCCTGTACCGAAGAAGGAGCCTGTACCGAAGAAGGAAGCACAGAAGGTCGAGCCGGTCAAGCTCAAGGCTCCGAAGGAAGAGAAGCCTTCCGGAAACAAGCGCAAGCTCGATGACGGAAAGATGCTCGCGCTCCGTAAAGCGGGATGGTCCTACGAGAAGATCGCGGATGAGATGCACTGCGCTCCGCAGACAGTCATCAACCACATCAGGGACAAGGAGGAACACGGATGAACAGGAACGGAAGAGGCCCGGCATGGACCAGAGAACAGAAGGACATGCTCTTCACGGACATGTCAAACGAGCAGATCGCGGTCCTTATCCACAAGACTCCGACCGCAGTGAAGAAGATGCGCTACTACGTCACAGGCTACAGCGTCGCACTGAAGGACGGATTCGAGCTTGCACGGAAGGCAGAGCTTGAACGCCAGGGCATAGCGCACGTCATTGAGACCGCGCACCGCATCGGCGCGAAGATCCTCGATATCGACTAGGGAATAAAAGGAGAAGCCGCCGGACGTGGGCTTCCGGCGGCAAGGGTTGGAGAAGTTTCATCATGAGTGTTTGATTCACAAGCTGAAGATAGCATTGATTATTTAGTTTTGTAAAGGGGATTTTTTTATGAATGAAATCGGGCGCAAGATAGCGGACAAGATCATCGAGCTTCATGGATCCACGGAGTTCTCTGTCGCTTTTCTTCCGTATAAGCGGAGCATGTGGAACAGCATGGAATCGGTATATGAGGAGCTGAAGGCATCAGGCGTTGAAGTTCACTGCATGCCGATACCTTATCTCCGGATGAAAGAAAACAAAAAGCCGGACTACCTTGATACAGACTTCTTTCTGTTCGGGGATATAGCGGAGCATTACGAGGACCTTGACGGAATGAACATCGACTATGCATGCATCCATTACCAGTACGAGGACCACAACAAAGTAACGAACATGATCCCGAAGTTCTTCACGAAGGAAATCAAGGAGCGGTACAGCTGCAAGATCATATTCCTTCCGTACGGCATATACGGAAATCAGCAGAGGTATTCTCTTCAGCCTGGATGCCGCGATATCGATTATGCATTCCTCGAGTCAGAGGACGCGGTCAACTTATTCATAACAGGATGGCAGACGCAGGGCGTTGACTTTACCGGCAGAGTGTTCTCGTATGGATCTCCGAAGCTCGACATAGCCGGCAAGCTGAAGAAGGATGTCCCGGAAGAATGGGCGGACAAGATCGGAAACAGAAGCGTCACGCTGATCTGTAATTCTCTCGGTCCGTTCCTCGGGGATCCGCGACGGAAGATAGAGCTTTATCGTTATCACATCATGAACGAGATCGGCATCGGCCGCGCAGTTATCTTCAGACCGCATCCGCTTCTCGCTCAAACGATAAAGAGCATGAGGCCGGATATCTCGGACTGTTATCTGAAGTTCATACTCTGGGCGGACGGTATGGACCACTGCATCGTAGATCGGTCTGAATATCTTGAGCGGGCATTCGGTATCGCTGACAGAATGATAAGCGACGCATCCAGCGTTGTCCCTATGTGGCAAGGGACAGGGAAGCCGGTGGAGGTTATGGGATGAGGAACCCTGATCAGGTAGCCTTCTACCATACTGCCGCCTGGAAGAAATGCAGGGATTCCTACGCCGCCTCGGTCGGTAACCTGTGCGAACGGTGCGCCGCCAAAGGGATAATCAGAACCGGGGACATAGTCCACCACCGCACCTACATCAACCCAGAGAATATAAATGATCCGAGCATCCTACTCTCCCACGATAACCTCGAGCTACTCTGCCTGGACTGCCACAACCAGGAGCACTACGGAGACCAGATAAAGAAAAGATACTATGTCGACCGGGAGGGTAAGGTTCAGATAAAAAACTAGGCCCCGCGAAATTGTGTACATCCCCCCGAATATTCTGAAAATTTAGAAG
>JAFWUY010000030.1 GCA_017524035.1 Lachnospiraceae bacterium
ACCTCATCGAGTTCAAGGAGCTTCTGATACTGCTTAAGTATCGCATTCTTGGGCTCTGTCATGATCTTGATGAGCATATCCTTCGTAAGCGTCTGCAGAGTCGTAACAATGGGAAGACGTCCTATGAACTCGGGGATCATTCCGTATTTTCTGATATCCTCGGTGGTCACCTTGGAAAGGATATCGGGATCGTTCTCATAAGAATCCTTGAGGGTTCCCCCGAAACCGATCGAGTTGGTCTTGGAAAGTCTCTGCTTAATGATGTCGTCGAGTCCGGGGAATGCGCCTCCGCAGATAAAGAGTATGTTTCTTGTGTTGACGGTTGCAAGAGGAACCATTGCACCCTTGCTGGATGCACCTACGGGGACCTCAACTTCGGATCCCTCCAAAAGCTTCAGCATTCCCTGCTGAACGCTCTCACCCGATACATCACGGTGATTTGCGTTCTCCTTCTTCGCAATCTTATCTATCTCGTCAATGAATACGATTCCGTTCTCTGCCTTTTCCACATCGTTGTCTGCGGCGGCAAGAAGCTTTGAGATGACGCTCTCGATATCGTCACCGATGTAGCCCGCTTCGGTAAGGGATGTAGCATCCGCGATTGCAAGAGGCACATCGAGAAGCTTAGCCAGAGTGCGGACCATATATGTCTTACCGCATCCCGTAGGTCCTATGAGAAGTATGTTGGACTTTTCGATCTCTATGGAATCCATTGAATCGGTCGCAACCCTCTTGTAGTGGTTATAGACCGCAACGGACATGACTTTCTTGGCATGCTCCTGACCCACGACATATTTATCAAGGCTCTCCTTGATCTTGTGTGGAGCGGGAAGGTTCTTAATGTCTATAAGAGGCTTTGCGTTAGGATCCTTCTTTTTAAGCTTCTGCTTATTGGGGATTCCTCCGAAGCCCTGCAGATTTGCAAGATTTACAAAACCGAATCCCGGGAAGGGAGAACCCTTCGAAGGATCCTTGCTTTCAGCAGAAGGGTCTGCATTTGCGGTATCCCCCATAAGCTTTCGGAGTTCTTCATCGGTCATTACATGTGAGCCGTTCAGCATTCCCTGATAATCGAACTGGGAAACCGTATCCATCGTCTTCTGCATACAGTCGCTGCAGATGCAGATCCCGCCGGGCATCCTGAACATCTTACCGGCCTTGCTCTCGGGTCTGCGGCAAACAAAGCACACATCCTCGTATGTATCGGATGCGCCTTTTCCGGCATCCCCCGTCTTCGAAGCATCGCCGTGGCCTTCGGTAAGATCAATGCTCTCATCCTTCGGGGTATCATTGTTATTATTCGTTTCTTCACTGAAAGAACCCCCGGAGGTTTCCGAGGGTTCATTATCTTCTGTAAAAATCTTATCGTCGTTCATCGGGTAGTCCTTTCCTGAAACAATACATAATTCATTATAATGCAAGAAAGGCCCGAAAACTATGAATTTTGTAATTATTTACGCATTTTTAGGCATTTTAAGGCATCTTATCGCGTTAAGTACGGCAAGGACCATAACGCCTACATCCGCGAATATCGCCATCCACATATTTGCGATGCCGAGAGCACCCAGAAGCAGGCACAAAACCTTTATCCCGATCGCAAAAATGATATTTTCACGTACGATCCTGAGGCACTTTTTAGATATCTTCATCGCAAGTGCAATTCTTGCCGGATCATCATCCATAAGAACTATATCCGCACTTTCTATCGCAGCATCGGATCCGAGTGCGCCCATTGCGATACCGATATCGGCTCTTGAAAGAACGGGAGCATCGTTTATTCCGTCGCCTACGAATGCAAGTTTTTCTTTTCCCTTTTTATCCGCGATGAGTTTCTCGACTTCATCAACCTTATCGCCGGGAAGAAGTCCCGCTCTGTATTCGGCAAGCCCCAGCTCAGTGGCAATGTTTGAGGCACTTTCCTCGCGGTCGCCCGTGAGCATTACAAGTCTTCTTACACCGGATGCCTTGAGATTTTCTATCGCTTTCTTAGATGTGGGTTTGAGTGAATCGGAGATCAGGATATAGCCCGCATACTTTCCGGATACCGCAACATGGATAACGGTTCCGGGTGAATTTTCCTGTGCGGGTGTAAGACCGAGGCTTTCGATGAGTGCCACATTTCCGGCATATATCTCGCCGGACGAAGTCTTTACTCTTACGCCTTTTCCGGGGATGTTCTCATCCTCAAGGAGCTCCTCAATGCTGTTAAGGCCACCTTCTTCAGCGAATTTTTTGATTGAAAGAGCGATTGGATGATCGGAGTATCTCTCGGCAATCGATGCGTAGATCACAAGGTCATCCGAGGTAAATCCCTCCGAAGGTGACACCTTTGTCACTTCGAAGGTTCCCTTTGTAAGCGTGCCGGTCTTATCGAAAGCAATGATACCGGTTTCGGAAAGAGCTTCAAGATAGTTGGAGCCCTTTACAAGAATACCGTTGGATGATGCGGCGCCGATACCTCCGAAAAAGCTTAAGGGGATTGAGATCACGAGTGCGCAGGGACAGCTGATAACAAGGAAAGTAAGTGCCCTGATCACCCAGGTTCCCCACATAGGCTCTTTGGACATAACGAGAAGAACTATGGGAGGAAGAAGCGCAAGTGCAAGTGCGAGATAACAGACTATGGGAGTGTAATATCTCGCAAACTTCGAGATGAAATTTTCGGACTTACTCTTTTTCATCGAAGAATTCTCAACCATATCGAGGATCTTCGAAACGGTGGATTCTCCGAACTCCCTGGTGGTTTCTATCCTGAGAAGTCCCGTGATGTTTACACATCCGCTGATGACTTCGTCACCGGCATTCTTCTCGACCGGCATACTCTCTCCGGTAAGTGCGGAAGTGTCGAGGGATGCCGTGCCCTCTCTGATGATACCGTCGATGGGAATCTTTTCTCCGGCTTTAACGACTATGATCTGACCGATCGCAACATCCTCGGGATCGACCTTCTCAAGTTCGCCGGATTCATTTTCGATGTTCGCATAATCGGGACGGATATCCATAAGGTCGGTGATATTCTTCCTGCTCTTTCCTACCGCAACCGACTGGAAGAGCTCACCGATCTGATAGAAGAGCATAACCGCAACGCCTTCAAGGAAGCCGCCTTCCTCGCCTTCGGTAACAAGTCCGAGGATTATCGCGCCGACAGTCGCAACCGCCATCAGGAAGCACTCGTCGAAAACCTGTCCGTGGGTTATTCCGTGGAAAGCCTTCTTAAGGATATCGCCTCCTATCACGATGTACGGGATCATGTAGAGTGCGAACTGAAGCAGAACGGGAACCTCCGCAAAATGCAGAAGGATCTGAAGTGCGATCAGAAGGACAATGCTTACGATTATTCTTTTGAATACTTTTTTCTGTTTCTTATTCATATAATAATTCCTCGAATCACGGGGACGATTCTGCTGATTTCCTTATAATCACGGGTGGTGAATTGAACAGTGAGACGGTTTACGCTGTTTCGTTCTTCAGTCTTATACGAAGATCTCGCAGTCTTCTTCGACCGCCTTGCACGCTTTGATGACATTCTGCATTATCGCACCGTGATCCGCATCATCGGCAAATTCAACCTTCATCTTCTGGCTCATAAAGCTGACCGTTGCATCGACTACTCCCGCAACCTTTTTGGCTGCATCTTCCATCTTCTGTGCACATGCTGCGCAATCAACTTCAATTCCGTATGTCTTCTTCATAACTTTTTCTCCTTCTCATTAAGGTTAGCGAATGTTGTAATACCGTGGTGCTTATGTATTACATATGAATATCTGTTCATATGTTCATTATAACACCCAAAATCCTGCTGTCAACCCCGTAATGCAGTCTTTTTCGGCTTTTTGCACGTTAAGTAAATTTATATATATCGATTAACGGTTTACATAATCCTGCAAAACGGAATTTACTCTTTCACAATTCAAATAAAATAATAAGAAAAAAGTCACAAAAAAGACATATTTTGGTTCTATACTCGGAAGCATCATAAAGCCTTATAAGGCTTTGGGAGGCAAAAAAATGTACGACTATAACAACAGTAACAATACGGGCGTACAAAACTATTATCAAAACCCGCAGCAATTCGATCCACAGACAGGAATCCCCATAAACAACGGTCCAATGGGAAACGCGCCAAGCTACACGCCACCTGTCAATAACGCACGTGAAAGTTCCGCTCCTAAAAAGCAGAGCGCATTCGGCAGGATCATGATGTCGATCTGCATGGGACTCCTATTCGGACTGTTCGCAGGTGTGGGATTCTACACGGTAAATCTTTTCACCTCAGGACGGGTAAATCCCGAACCCTCTCCCGCACCCGTGTTTGAACAGACCACAAGTCCTCAGACTGGTTCTGCCCAGGGCACGTATCTCGGACTCGATCCCGGCATTCCTACCGATGTAAGGATTCTCACAATGGAGGAAACAGACATTACCGAAGTGGTTGCCGATGTAATGCCTTCAATGGTATCGATCACCGAATACTATGAGATATCCGCCACATACTGGGGACATACATACTCACAGGACGGTGAAGCATCGGGGTCGGGAATCATCATCGGTGAAACGGATGACGAATACATCATCGTAACCAACAACCACGTGGTAGCCGATGCGGATGAGCTTGCAGTAACTTTCATAGATGATACGGAAGTCACCGCTTACCTTAAGGGACTTGAACCCTCCATGGACATTGCTGTGATCTCGGTATTAAAAAGTGACTTAAGCGACAGCACTATCGATACCATCAAGGTAGCGGAGCTCGGTGACAGCAACAGCCTTGTACTCGGACAGAACGTTATCGCGATAGGCAATGCCCTCGGTTACGGACAGTCCGTAACAACGGGAATCATCTCGGCGCTTAACAGGGAGGTAACAACCTCAGACGGAAACACCAACACCTACATCCAGACAGATGCGGCTATCAATCCCGGTAACTCAGGCGGTGCGCTTCTCAACATGGCAGGCCAGGTCATCGGCATCAACTCCAACAAGATCGGCGGTTCGGCTGTCGAGGGAATGGGATATGCGATTCCCATCTCTTCCGTAAAAGAGATCATCACCGAACTCATGGGAAGAGATACCCTGATAGAAGTCAGTGAAGACGATCAGGGATACATCGGAATCTATCTGCAGGAGGTAACCCCCGAGACCTCTGCTTATTACGGTATTCCAGAGGGAATATTCGTAACCGATGTTGATGAAGGCAGCGGCGCGGAAGCCGCCGGAATCGAAAACGGAGATATTATAATCGGATTCCAGGGATCCCCCGTTACAACCGATGCATCGCTGAAAAGACTGCTGAAATATTATGCGATAGGCGATGAGGTTGAAGTTACCTTCGTAAGGGAGGAAGACGGGGAATATGTCGAGCACACCGTAAACGTCACTCTCGGTACAAGACCGGAAAGATAATTTTCCCGTAAGCTTTAAACCGTTTGATACAGACTCTTAGATATGAAAAAGGGATTGCCGCACACCTGTGCTGCAATCCCTGTTTATTTATTGTAACTTTGGAAACAGCGTAAGCCGTCCCCCTGTTTACTCAACGGTGACCGACTTTGCGAGGTTCCTGGGCTTGTCTACATCGAGGCCCTTAGCGACGGATACGTAGTATCCGAGGAGCTGGAGAGGAACTACCGCAAGGCTTGCCGCGAAATGCTCATCAACCTTGGGGATGTAGGATACGAAGTTGCAGGTATCCTCGGTCTTGTAATTGCCTGCCATCGTAAGTCCGTAGAGATATGCGCCTCTGGACTTGCACTCGACCATGTTGCTGACGGTCTTTTCGTAGAGGTCGGACTGTGTGAGCACTCCGACAACAAGAGTTCCCTCTTCAATAAGACTGATCGTTCCGTGCTTGAGCTCGCCGGCAGCATATGCCTCGGAGTGGATATAGCTTATCTCCTTGAGCTTGAGGCTTCCTTCGAGAGTTACCGCATAATCGATTCCTCTTCCTATAAAGAAGATATCGTGGGCATTCGCATACTTTGCTGCAAACCACTGAATTCTTTCCTTGTCGAGAAGGATGTTTCCGATCTTGTCGGGGATGGTCTTCATCTCTTCTATAAGATGTGCATACTTCTCGTCATCGATCTTTCCCTTGACCTTGGCGAATTCGATCGCAAGGCAGTACATTGCGATGAGCTGTGCCGAATAAGCCTTGGTGGTCGCAACGCTTATCTCGGGACCTGCCATCGTATAGAAGACATTGTCCGCTTCCCTTGCGATGGATGATCCTACTACGTTAACTATTCCGAGGGTGTTAATACCCTGAGCCTTGGCTTCCCTGAGCGCGGCGAGTGAATCCGCGGTCTCACCGGACTGGCTTATTACTATGACAAGCTGGTCGGGAGTAAGGATGGGCTTTCTGTATCTGAACTCCGATGCAAGCTCGACTCTTACGGGAATCCTTGCAAGATCCTCAATTACATACTGACCTACCATTCCCGCATGCCATGCACTTCCGCAGGCAACGATCGTGATGCGGTCAACCTTTTCGATCTCTTCGGTGGTAAGTCCGACCGATGAAAGATCGATCTTTCCGTTCTTGCATACGCTTGCAAGTGTATCTTCGACAGCCCTGGGCTGCTCGTGGATCTCCTTTATCATGAAGTGCTCGAAACCGCCCTTTTCGGCAGCCTCGGCATCCCACTTTATCTCGGTGAGTTCCTTCTCGATAACATCGCCGTCAAGGTTATAGAAGGTTGCTTTTCCGTCTGCAAGACACGCCATCTCAAGGTTTCCGATGTAGTAAACCTGTCTTGTGTACTTTAAGATTGCGGGAACATCGGATGCGACATAGCAGTCACCGTCTGCGATACCGATGATCATGGGGCTTTCTTTTCTTGCGACCCAGATCTGACCGGGACGGTCCTTGAACATGACTTCAAGCGCGTAAGATCCCCTGACTCTGACCATGGTCTTGGCGAGCGCATCAACGGGACCGATCTTATATTTCTTGTAGTAGTAATCGATGAGCTTGATGACTACTTCGGTGTCAGTCTGTGAATAGAACTGGTATCCGTGCTTGGAAAACTTGTCGCGAAGCTCCTGATAGTTTTCGATGATTCCGTTATGAACACCTACAACTTCGCTCTCAACGGCACCGGAACCGGAACGCGAACAGTTTCCGCTGACATGGGGATGAGCGTTGATCTGGCTGGGTTCTCCGTGGGTCGCCCATCTTGTATGGCCGATTCCGCAGGTTCCCTTAAGCGCCCTTCCGCCGTCAACCTTCTCGGAAAGCTCTTTGAGTTTTCCTTTTTCCTTTACGACCTCAGCAAGATTCTCGCCGTCCCTTACGGCAAGGCCTGCAGAGTCATATCCTCTGTATTCAAGCTTTGAAAGCCCCTCGAGAAGAATGGGAGCAGCCTGTTTCTTTCCTACGTATCCGACAATTCCGCACATGGTTAATTACTCTCTTTCAGTTTCAGCCAGAATTTTTTGTTGGCCGTAAATTTCATTATAAAGCATTCGGGCAGTTTTGCATAATTCCGCCCCAGTTTATAGCCCGCAAGCTTGAATGCACACTGGGTGACAAAGCCCGGGATCAGCAGGAATGCCTTCTTTTTCATAAGGAGCTTTATGCTGCCTGCCACGAATTTAAAGCCTTCCGATTCGGAACTTACATCCGCAAAAACCTCGGGGTGCATCGCCTGGCTTGCGCCGAGATCGAAGTTCCTGTGAAACTGCTGCATCGCCGTATAGTTGTGCGCATGGATCACCTTGGCGGTTGCTTCGTATCTGACGCCGTAGCCGAGGTCAAGGAACTTCCTTGCGATGATCATGTCCTCATTGAATATGGTGCTCGTGGTAAATCCGCCCGCTTCCTCGTAGATATCCCTTCTGTATGCACAGCACACATCCGAGCAAAAGAAGGCCTTGATACCCATCTTCTCTATATCCGACTTGTACTTTGTCTTGGAAAGTTCGGAATAATTGTGAAGTCTTGCAAGCTTTTCGTAAGGTGAGGACTTGCTTCCGGGCATCTGCCGCGCAAAGACGCACGCGATCGCACCCGCATGCGAGGCGGGAGCATCTCCGTCTTCTTTTTCCATCTGATTCTTAAAAGGAGTTACGAGCTTTTCGATGAGATCGTCGGAAACCGGGACCGCATCCTGGGTCATCATAACGAATATGTCGCAGGGAGTGTTCCTTACGGCTCTTCTTCTGGTATCGCCGTGGTCGTACTCGGAAACCTTTATCTCCATGATGCGGACATCGGGGAATTCTTTTTTCACCTGCTCTACGATACCGTCCGGTTCTTCACCCGCCGAATGGATAAGATTAATGCCGTGGGGCGACAGAGTCTGGGTTTTAAGTCTTTCGATGAGCTTTATTAACTTTTTATCCGGCTTATAGACCGGGATTATTACCTGAATATTCAAAAGTCTACTTCCTGATATAATTTTCCGTTTCCTCTTCTATGTAGACGGAGAACGCCTTAACCTGGTCGCTGGGAACGTAATTCCTGTCATTGAAGAGATATTCATGCAGCCAGATAACATTGTCCTCAAGACTGATGGGAACAACACAGTCACCGTACGCTTTCAGGTTGGCTCCCGCCATCATGTCCATATTGGGGAAACCGCCGTCACGGACTATGTTGTAGCTCCTGACATTCAGGACCATATCGAGAAGGGTCTTCTCGTCAAAGCTGGTGTAGGTGTAGTTCATTACGTCCGTGAAGATATTGGTAAGTGTTGCCGGGTCGCGTGTCTGCGCCTCGGTGAGTATAGCCTCAAGAACCTCTCTCTGACGCTCGGTACGCTTGAAGTCGTTTCCGTCCGTATATCTGATCCTGCAGTAAGCGGCCGCCTGCATTCCGTTGAGAAGCTGGTATCCGGTATCCCTTACGGGAGTGATGCTGTCCTCGGGAAGTCCGATGGCCTGTGCAACCGCGATCTGGTAATTGTTAAGGTGGTCGATCTCATTGGATTCGACGTCTATCATGATCCCGCCGAGGTCATCAATCACCGTGGCAAGTGCCTTATAGCTTACGGTCACCCAGTTGGTTATGTTAAGATCGAGATTCGCATTGAGCATTGTAACGGCCTGGGTTGCTCCGCCCTTTGCATATGCGGCATTGCACTTATTGTAGCTGTCATTTCCGAGATTGAGGAATGTATCCCTGTAAACGGATACAAGGGTGACCTCGCCGGTCGCGTTGTTGATACTCGCGATCATTATGGTGTCACTCCTGTAGCCCTTGAGAAGATCACTTCCCTTGGAAGAAAGTGCATCCACGCCGAATAGAGCGATATTGGTATATCCGTCCATCGCACCGCCGTCAGCATTTCTCAGAACCGAATCGGATATTCCGATATCGGAAGGGGAAAGATTTGCGACATCCGCATAGATGGGTCCTTCGTCATCGGTTGTCTGGGTATGCTTCATTACATAGTAAAGTACGCCGATCATGCCGAGGATGATGATCACCTCGATGATGAATACGGCCATCTTTCTTTTGGTTCTGGCGCTCGAATTTTTACTTTTCTTAACGGTTCCCTTGGAACCTGAATTTGATGCCATAATTACTCCTAAGCTTTCCGGATCAATATGCGTTCTTGTTGACAAATCCCGTGATGAACGTCATCAGGATTATCTTTATATCAAAGAGAAAACTCCAGTTCTCAATATAGTAGATATCGTACTCGACTCTCTTTCTGATCGAAGTGTCTCCCCTGAGGCCGTTGACCTGTGCCCAGCCGGTAAGACCGGGACGGACCTGGTGCTTTACATTGTACCTGGGGATCTCCTCCATGAACTTCTCAACGAACTGGGGGCGCTCGGGTCTGGGGCCTACGAGGCTCATATCTCCCTTAAGGATGTTGAAAAGCTGGGGAAGCTCGTCGATGCTGGTCTTTCTGATGAATCTTCCGACGGATGTGACTCTGGGGTCGTTCTTGGTGGTCCAGCCCTTCTTTTCTTTCTTTTCACTCTGAACCTTCATTGAACGGAACTTGTACATCTTGAAGGGCTTGTTGTGAAGTCCGATCCTCTCCTGCTTGAAGATGATGGGGCCCTTGCTGGTCAGTTTTATAAGTATTGCGACAACAAGCATAAGGGGCGAGGTGATGACAATGCCCAAAAATGCGGCAAAAATATCAAAAACCCTCTTTACGAAGATGTTACCGCTGTTTGTAAGGGGCACATAGCGGATGTTGATGACGGGAAGTCCGCCGATATCTTCGGTATAGGGCCTTGTCGGAATAACGCTGTTATAGTCGGGTACGAACTTAGTGTGTACACCGAATTTTTCGCAGATGCTTACGGTTTCTTCGAGCTTTTCGTAATCCTCGAGAGGGAGGGCTATGACAATCTCGTCAAGCTTATGCTCCGGAAGGATGTATTCGAGGTTTCCAAGGGTGCCGAGCACCTTTACCCCGTGATACATGGCGCCTGCCGGGACATGTTCATCGAGTACGCCGACGACATTGTAGCCCCACTGGGGATTCTCCCTGATGCGGTCCATATAGTTCTCCGCCGCCCTGGAGTATCCGACCAGGAGCACGTGCTTGATATTGTATCCTTTTTTCCTGAAGGTCTTGAGGACAGCCCTGAGGACGGATCTGTACAGGCTTCCGAAGAAAATATTGAGGAGACAGAAGGTACACAGAACGCCACGGGAGTAGTTGATGTCACGGGTGAAGTTGTATACAAAGAGAAGCAGAGCCAGCAGTCCGATGATTTGGCCTTGATCAGATCGAAAAGCTCCCACTGCTGCCTTCCCGTCCTGCGGGATGTGTAGATATCGCAGAAGCTGTATATGAGTATGAATCCTGGAATTACGAAAGGAAGGATCTCATAGTAATACTCGATCCCCAGGAAATAGATCCACTCGGGAGGTCTGACAAAGAAATACAAATGGAATGCAAGGACCATTGATACGGCTACAATGACCGCATCAATCAGAACGTTGATCCTATTCAGGATGTGCTGGTTATCTCTGATCATTCCCCTGACTCCAATCCACCTACGATTTTACAACATTTGGAGGACTTAAGACAGTTAAGGGGGATTTTTTAAACATTTCTTAATAAATGGAAACAGGGGGGTGAACAGGGGGACGGTTCCTCCGTTCACCCGTTTTTCACTCAGGTATCCCTGAGGACAGAGAAGATGTTCTTAAGAAGGATGAGTTCGATAAGGGCAAGCCTGGGAATGATCTTCGTAAATCCTTTGAATCTGTTTCCCCGGCCCTTGCCGAAGCACTTTTTGATGCCCTCGGAAAGCCCTTTCAGATAATCCCTGCCAAGCCCCATTCTGATGAAGAAAGTCGTCTTGACAATGAAGCCCGTGACAAGAAAAGGAAAATTCAATAACAACTGTATTGCTGACATGTTCTTGAATACAACATAGATGTTATTTTGAGCCGAAAAAATTACCTTACGGCTGTTATATTTCGATCCGGTGGTAGCCGAACCGTAATGAACCACTACAGCATTTGGATCATACTTGTTATTGAATCCGTGAAGAAGTGCTCTCCAGCAGACATCCAGATCCTCGAGATACATAAAGTGTAAAGGGTCAAAATAACCTACGATATCAAATAGTTCTCTTCTGTAGATTGCAGCACCGGCGCAGGTTGAGAAGACTTTACAGGGTTTGCCGTAACGGGAAGCTCTCCTTCCTTTTCCCCTCGATCTGGACCATCCGAGAGCGCAATATATATCCCCGGCGCTGTCCATAAGATCTTCGTTATCCCACATCCTCATCGATGCGGAAACAGAAAAACATTTGTTATCATTTCGTATGGTATTATATAAAGACTGGACAAATCCGGGTTTTGTCTTCGTATCGTTGTTTAATAAAATAACATACGGTGTTTCAGATGCCCGAATGCCCGTATTTACTGCATTTGGGAAGCCTCCGTTCTTTTCGAGGGCTATCATTTGGACGTCCGGATACCCTTTTACGATCTCCCTGCTGCTGTCGGTCGATGCATCGTCCACAACAATAATATCATATGTTATTGCTGCATTCTGAACAGAGGGCCTGAGTGAATCAAGGCAGCCCTTAAGGAATTTCTCACCGTTGTAATTAGGGATAACTATTGTTACTTTATTCATCTGACTACCTGCCAGCAGGGATAATAGAGTAATCCGTAGCCGGCATTCCTTATCCTGGCGGAAAGCTCCATGCTCATCTCGATAACATCTCCCTCGGGAAGCAGTGTCTTGGCATCGAAAACCTTCTCTCCATCCTGTGGAGGTCTTCCGGTCTCGTGAGGTCTGAGTGAGATCATTCCCGGAGTCCTGTGCTCTGAATACTTAACTCCCGTGATCTTATAGAACTCGTCGTGAAACTCGGGATTCAGTCTTATGCATCTGATATCGAGGGCGCTGGCCGACTGCTGGCACATTGCCCTGTGGAAATATCCGGTGTATCCGACGGGCAGACCGTCATAGAGGATTTTTCCCTCCTTATCCATGATACCGCCGCAGATCCTGCCCCTGTGGGCATCGGTCACGACTCTGCCGCCTACGGCTCCGAGATCGGGTCTGCTCTCAAATATATCACCGCGGTAGCGGAATTCGTAATATCCCACATTTCTGAGGTTATAGATATCCGCCTTGATGTCAAAGGCTGCCGCATGGTCCTCGAGAGCCCTGATACCTGCATCGTAAGCATAGAGCTTGCCGGATGTGTTGGAGGAGGTGGAAGCGGGGCTTATTCTCCAGTGGTAAAGGACCTGGGGAACATGGCTGAAGCCCGCCCCCTCACGCATAGCCCTGAGGAGCAGGTCGTAATCCTGCGCACCGTCGTATTCGGACCTGAAGCCGAGCTTTTTCATAAGCGAAGCCTTCATTACGGTCAGGTGGCAGATATAGTTATTGTTCAGAAGAAGGTTGGGGTCAAAATCGGGCTTGGAATTTCTTTCGGTGTAGTCCCTGCCCGAAGCACCTGTTTTGTCCTCGTCCGAGTAGATGACATCCGGCTCTTTGCCGATCCTCTTGGAATAGCTGATGATGTTCTCCACTATCCGCAGAAGAGCATCGGGAGTAAGAAGATCGTCATGATCAAGAAGAGCGATATATTCGCCGCTTGCCTCCTTAAGGGCTTCGTTTGTATTCTCCGAGATGCCCTTATTTGAAGGAAGGGATATGTATTTTACCCTGACATCGCCGAATTCATCGCAGATCGCCCTGAGAACGGTCTTATCCTCGGAAGCATCGGCGATTATGAGCTCGAGCTTATCATAAGCCTGGGCCAGAACACTCTCCGCCATCTCCCTGAAAAATACGGGATCCGTATTATATGCGGGAACAAGCACGGAAATAAGAGGGGATTTGGAAAGCCTTTCCGAAAGTCTCCTCATGACCGAGATCTCATATTCCGTGGGTCTGCGGTAATCGGAGCCGCGCTTTCCTTTTACGGCCAAGCTCTCCGATATCTCAAGGATCCCGGCCTTTACGCCGTTCCTTGACATATACCCCATACTTCTTTTTGCTGCTGAGATAATATCCATATCAGTTTAAAAACGGGACGGTTTCCGGGTAAGAAAACCGCCCCTCATTATAATTTTATTTCCGGTGAACAGAGGGACCGTCCCCTCGTTCCATAATTTCCGGTGAACGGAGGAACCGTCCCCTCGTTCACCCCTGTTTAAGGTTTATTCGAAAGCCTTAACGCCCTCGGTAAGAGCTGCCGACTTGGCTGCGGCGTCTTCAAGGCTTGTTCCCTTAACGCCCATATAGAACTTGATCTTGGGCTCGGTTCCGGAAGGTCTTACGCAGCACCAGTTGTCATCGGGAAGGTCGAAATAAAGGACATTGGATGAAGGAAGTCCCGTGGTGCTCTTCTCTCCCGTCTTCATATCGATGACGACATCCTTCTTGTAATCCCTGAACCTGAGGACTTCGAACTCTCCGAACGCCTTGGGAGGATTGTTTCTGAGCTTGTCCATAAGTGCGGCGATCTGCTCGGCGCCCTCTGCGCCCTTCATGGTAAGGGTGAACTGGGTCTCCTTGAAATATCCGTACTTTTCATAAACTTCGATCATGAAATCCCAGAGGGTCTTACCTTGCTTCTTAAGCCAGGAAGCAACCTCGCAGAGCATCTCTACGGCTACGATCGCATCCTTGTCTCTTGCATGGGTTCCGACGAGGCATCCGTAGGATTCCTCAAGACCGAATACATAGTTATTGTCCTTATTTCCGTTCTGCTCGAAGATCTTGATCTGCTCTCCGATGTACTTAAATCCGGTGAGGACCTCGATGAGCTTTACGCCGTAAGCCTTGGTCATCGGGAAGGTCATGTTGGTGGTAACAATGGTGGTTACCAGGGTGGGATTGGGAGGCATGATTCCGAGTGCGGTGCGCTCCCTGAGGATGTACTCAGCGATAAGCATTCCGGACATGTTTCCGGTAAATGCGACATACTCGCCGGTTTTGCTGTCCTTCGCATATACGCCGAGACGGTCGGCATCGGGATCGGTGGCAAGAACGATATCGGCATCCTTTTCCTTGGCAAGCTTAAGAGCGAGCTCGAAAGCCTTGGGATCTTCGGGATTGGGATATGCGAGAGTGGTGAACTCGGGATCGGGTCCTACCTGCTCGGGAACAACATAAACATTCTTGTATCCGAGCTCTTCAAGGATGCGTCTTACGGGCTTGTTGCCGGTTCCGCAGAAAGGTGTGTAGACGATCTTGATGTCACCCGCAACTTCCCTTATGATCTCGGGATGAAGGCTCTGCTTCTTGAGCTCGACCATGTACTTGTCGTCGATCTCTTTTCCGATGGAGATGTAAAGACCCTGCTCAAGCGCATCATCCTTGTCCATGGTCTTGCAGTCGCTGTACTCCTTGATCGCAAAGACCTCACCGATGATACCTGTGTCGTGAGGAGGGGTTACCTGCGCGCCGTCTTCCCAGTAAACCTTGTATCCGTTGTACTCGGGGGGATTGTGGCTTGCGGTTATATTGATACCTGCCGTGCATCTGAGTTCCCTGAGAGCAAAGGAAAGCTCGGGAGTGGGTCTGAGTTCATCGAAAACGTAAGCCTTGATGCCGTTTGCTGCAAGGCAGAGAGCGGCAACATCGGCAAATTCGGGGCTCATGCGTCTGCAGTCAAAAGAGATCGCAACGCCCTTGGACTGGGTTCCCGCCTTTATGATGTAATTGGCAAGTCCCTGGGTAGCCTTTCTTACGGTATAGACGTTCATACGGTTGGAACCCGCACCGATGACGCCCCTGAGGCCTCCGGTACCGAATTCAAGTTCTCTGTAAAAGCGGTCCTCGATCTCCTTTTCATCATTTCTGATCGCAAGAAGTTCCTGCTTTGTAGCCTCGTCAAAATAATCATCGCTAAGCCACTTTTCAAACTCTTCTCTGTAACCCATGTGCGCCTCCAAATTATTCGTGATATTTTGCTTCCGGTTAAAGAAACCCGGAAAGGAACTGAAACTGATTTAATGATACAACTTTAAAAACTCTTTTTCTATATTAAATGAGATTAAGCGGATCCGGGCGGGCATTGCCTTACAATACGTACGAATGCTCATCCGCCGCTATCTCCTGACGGTGATCTTGTAGTCACTGTCGAAGAAGCCCACGGTATCGGAATCCGAAATGACGTTGATGCTCAGGATATCGTAGAGTCTGTGGTAGACCGCAAATTCCCCGTTCTCAAATCCGGTGACTCCGAGCGAGATAAGGTACTCACCGCCCTGAAGCATCATCTTCTGGGTAAAGGAGATCTCAATCTCGTCACCCTTCTTCACACTCTCGTTAAATGTCTTACTGACAAGAGTATTTGTCCCTGTTATCTCCACGCCCCGGACATTCTTGACCGAGCATGCGAAGATCGGCGCCTGAATGTCATCATCTATCCGGACCTTCATGGTAACCGTGTATTCGGTTCCCTTTTCGACCGCATTGGTCCTGATGCCTTTGGAATCGGTTATGGCAAATTCCTTGATGAAAGCCTTTCCGTTTCCGTATTCGAGAACATCGTTTTCGTTGGTCTCTGCAATCTTCGCCTGATCGCCGCCCGCAAGGATCTGCTTATACTTGTCGATCATCTCCTTGGGAGAACCGCTTCCGATCATCTCACCGTTGTTGAGAAGATATACCCTGTCACAGTACCTTGAGATGCTGCTTAGGTCGTGGCTTACGAAAAGGATCGTCTTGCCCTTCTTTTTGAACTCCTCGAATTTACGGTAACACTTTGCCTGGAAGAATACGTCTCCCACGCTGAGCGCCTCGTCTACGATGAGTATCTCCGGATCTATGTTGATGGAAACCGCAAAAGCAAGACGCACGAACATACCGCTCGAATATGTCTTGCAGGGCTGATAAACATAATCGCCTATATCGGCAAAGGAAAGAATATCGTCAAGCTTCTTATCGATCTCTTCCTTGGAAAAGCCCATCATGGTACCGTTGAGATAGATATTCTCGATACCGTTGTAATCCATGTTGAAGCCCGCACCGAGTTCAAGAAGCGCGGAGATCCTTCCGTTTACCTCAACCTCTCCCGCCGTGGGTGTGAGTACTCCGGTAAGTATCTTGAGAAGTGTGGACTTACCCGAACCGTTTGTTCCTATGATGCCGACGGTCTCGCCCTTCTTTACCTCAAAGTCCACGCCCTTTAAGGCATAGTGAAACTTGAAGCGTTCCTTCTTTCCGGAAAGCCCGAGTGCATCGAGCATACGGTCGCGGTTGCGCTCGTAGAGCTTGTATCTTTTTTCAATTTTGGTCGCCCTTACGGCAAATTCTTCTGACATCTCTTTATAATACGTCCGCAAAATGCGGCTTTAATCTCTTGTATATGATCGCACCGAAACCGAAGAGCATCGCGCATACGATCCAGAAATATACGGTCGAATAGAATCTCTGGAAGAACCATGTATCGCCGTAGATCGCATCGCGGTATCCGGTTACGATGTAAACAACAGGATTGAGCTTCAGGATCGACACGAGTGTCGGATTCTGGATCATCTCGATATTCCACATGATGGGGGTTGCCCACACGAGAACCTGGAGGATGACATTTATGAGCTGTCCGAGGTCACGGACAAAAACAACGAGCGAGCAGGTGGTATAGCATATACCGAGTGCCAGGATAAATGTGCATCCGGTATAGTAGATCATCTGAAGCCAGTGAGCACTCGGATAATATCCGCAGAGCATGGCAAGGATCATTAGAAGAACCACGAAGAATGCATGGGTGATGAGGGCAGCGAACACCTTGATGATGGGAAGCACGCTGATCTTGAACACTACCTTCTTGACGAGGTAACTGTATTCAAGCAGTGCACTTGTTCCGGTGGAGAGTGCTTCGCTGAAGAAGAACCACGGAACCATTCCGCAGGTAAGGAAAAGAACAAAAGGAATATCGGAACCGCTGGAGCGTGCGCCCTTCATGATGGTTCCGAACACAAAATAGTAAAGTGCTATTGTGACGAGAGGCTGGATGAATGCCCAGATGACTCCCATATAGGAGCCGGCATAACGCCTCTTGAAATCATTTCCCGCAAGCTTTAAGATCAGTCTTCTGTTCTGCCAGATCTCCACGGGAAGTGTAGTTATCTTGTCATACTTAACGACGATGAAGATCGCGGAGATGACAATGATAGCAACAGAGATGCTCTTTTTAATGATCTCATCACTCTTTATCGCCGCCGGATTGGTATGAAGAGCAACGCACACCGCCAGAAGGCAGAATACGACGAGAAGAATGGGGATTATGATCTTTTTTCTTCTGATTGCTGTAGGCTTCATTACTTTCCGAAAGTCTCCTTAAAGGGAGGCCATACCTTGTCTCTTTCCGAGAACGTAAGCTCCATTCCTTCGGGAACGGGCCACTTTACTCCGATTTCGGGATCGTTGTACATGATCCCGCCCTCGTCTCCGGGAGTATAGAAGTCGCTGCACTTATAGCAGAACTCCGCATAATCGGAAAGAACAAGAAATCCGTGTGCAAATCCCTTGGGAACAAAGAACTGCTTTTTGTTTTCCTCGGTGAGAAGTACGCCGTGCCACTTACCGAATGTTGCGGAACCCTTTCTGAGATCCACGGCAACATCGAATACTTCACCCTTGATAACCCTTACAAGCTTGTCCTGTGGATGGTTTATCTGGAAATGAAGTCCCCTGAGAACGCCCTTCTTTGATGCGGACTGATTGTCCTGGACAAATACGGTATCGATACCGGCTTCCTTGAAATCATTAAAATTGTAAGTCTCCATAAAGTAGCCGCGCGCATCACCGTGTACGGTGGGTGTGATCACTTTAAGTCCTTCGATCTCACAGGTTTCTACACTAATCTGTCCCATTTCAAAACTCCTTAATAATACATGATGTCAAAATCAACATTTCCGTTTATTCCGTCCACATGGCCCTTGGATGTGTACTGCCACATGGAATAATATCCGTTGTACAAAGGCGTGCTCCTGTATTCGGCAAGCCATACATTGTATCTGTCGAGTCTGGAAGCATCGATATTGTTCACAAGCCAGTATCTGCATGCATACACGCCGCCGGATTGTCCCGCGTTTTCGAGAGTCCTGCAGAAGGCCTCGCATACTTCCGTCCTCGTATCCTTATCTATCTGATCTCCTCTTCCTCCGTTCGATCCCTCAACATCGAGGTAGATCGGAAGTTCGAGGTTATAAGGAGCGCACATTTCCATTACCGCGGATGCTTCCTCAACCGCTTCGGCTTCGCTCACCGCCTGGGTTACGAAGTATACGCCGACCTGAAGTCCCGCCTGCTGTGCACCCGATACGTTCGCATCAAAGTACTTATCCTTAACTATCGCTCCGGTTACCGAGCCTCTGTAGCCCGCTCTTACGATGACGAATTCAATGCCGGATTCCCTTACCTTGTCCCAGTCTATATCACCCTGCCAGCTCGATACGTCGATGCCTGCCTTGTGATCGTTCCCGCCGGGCTGAAGAGTGACTATCTCCGTCCTGTCGGAATCCTCGATCGCATCATCCTTGCTTGCGGTATCCTCAAGTGCCGCATTGATCTCTTCCTCGGTCTTGATCAGAACGCTGATGTCTGCGATCGGTATGTATTCAACCTTCTCCTTAACGGAAACCCTTGTCGAATGAAGGGGAACCCTGTATCCCTCGACCGGTTCGAGTGTTACATCATAGTCGCCTGGATCGATCGTTCCCGCATAGATGATGCCGTCCTTATCAAGATCCCTGTAGGTGGTGGTGATATCGTCCGAATCCATCACCCTGATGTTAAACGGAACACCGGTAACAAGTTCTCCGTTTATATCCAGTACGAGAACCCTGAGATCCTTCTCGACGCTCGTGACCATAATGCTCAGATTGCCGGACTGATCCATTGCCGCATCAAATGCGGCACTGTGCTCGGGATCAAAGAAGGTCGGATCGTTCATAAATGCTTTGGGATTGTCTCCTATGAGATTTCCCTCAAGAGGTGATGTGGCACCGGTACCGGCCTGTGACTGTGCCACTGCATTTGCGCTCACATCGGACTGCACCTGCTGAGCCGGTTTTCCTGCGTCCGAAGCGCACAGAATGACTATCAGTACTATCAAAAGTACTGCGCCCATACTTCCCAGAATTGTCAGCATCCGGGACCTAGAGTCCATTTGCCACCTCTCTTAAATACTGACCGTAAGCCGTCTTGATAAGGGGCTCGGAAAGCTTGAGGAGCTGTTCCTTATCGATAAAGCCTCTCTTATATGCGATCTCCTCGATGCAGGAGATGTAAAGTCCCTGACGCTTTTGGAATGCCGCAACGAAATCAGCGGCATCGAGAAGACTGTCGTGATTGCCTGTATCGAGCCATGCAAATCCTCTTCCGAGAGTCTCTACATGGAGATTGCCTCTGCTCAAGTACTCGTTGTTGACCGATGTGATCTCGATCTCGCCTCTTGCGGAGGGCTTTACATTAGCCGCTATATTAACGACATCGTTGTCATAAAAGTAAAGTCCGGGTACCGCATAATTGCTCTTGGGATTTGCGGGTTTTTCCTCGATTGATATTGCCTTGCCGTTTTCATCAAACTCAACGACACCGTACTCTCTGGGATCCCTTACATAGTATCCGAATATGGTCGCACCGGCTTCTGCGGAAGTACGCTCCGCAGCGGTCTTCAGAACCTTGGAGAAGCTCTGTCCGTAGAAGATGTTGTCTCCGAGTACAAGCGCAACGGCATCGGATCCGATGAAGTCCTTTCCGACAATAAACGCATCGGCAAGTCCCCTCGGTGTTTCCTGAACCGCATAGGAGAAATTCATTCCGAGCTGCTCACCTGTTCCGAAGAGATCCTCGAATACGGGAAGATCCCTGGGAGTGGAGATGATGAGCACCACACGGATGCCTGCGAGCATAAGTGTCGAAAGGGGATAGTAGATCATGGGCTTGTCATAGACAGGCATGATCTGTTTCGATATCGCTTTGGTAAGAGGATAAAGTCTTGTTCCGCTTCCGCCTGCAAGTATGATTCCCTTCATATCAGATCTCCTTCCTCGATCCGTACATGTTCTCGTAATACTTCTGATAGTCGCCGCTGGTTACGCCTTCCATCCACTTCTGATTTTCGAAATACCACTTGATGGTCTTTCTTATGCCTTCCTTGAACATGGTCTCGGGTTCCCATCCGATCTCCTTCTTGATCTTGTCGGGAGCAATGGCATATCTTCTGTCGTGTCCTTTTCTGTCCTCGACATAAGTGATGAGATCCTCATTGATATGTGCTCTTCTGGGATCTCCGTCTGGAAGCTCTTCCCTGAGGACTTCAAGAATGGTCTTGATGATCTCGATATTCTGTTTCTCGTTATGTCCGCCGATATTGTAGGTTTCGAAAAGTCTTCCCTGCTCCTGTACCATATCGATTGCCTTGGCATGATCCTCGACATAGAGCCAGTCACGCACATTCTTGCCGTCGCCGTATACGGGAAGCTTTGCACCCTTTAAAGCATTGTTGATCATAAGGGGAATGAGCTTTTCGGGGAACTGGTAAGGGCCGTAATTATTGGAGCAGTTTGTAATGTTTGCGGGGAAGTGATATGTGTCCATATACGCCCTGACAAGCATATCGGAGCTTGCCTTGCTTGCCGAATAAGGGCTGTGAGGGCTGTAGGGAGTCGTCTCATAGAAGAATGCGTTCTCATCCTCGGGAAGAGATCCGTAAACCTCGTCGGTTGAAACGTGAAGGAACTTCTTTCCCTCGGGATAGGTTCCGTCTTCCTTTTCCCATGCATCCCTTGCACATGCGAGCATGATGCCCGTTCCGAGAACATTGGTGCGGATGAAGGTCTCGGGATCCTTGATGCTTCTGTCCACATGGCTCTCCGCAGCGAAGTGTACAACGCGGTCGATATCGTTCTCGTCAAAGATCTTCCTGATGGCATTCTTATCGGTGATATCGGCCCTTACGAAGGTATAGTTGTCTCTGCCCTCAATATCCTTCAGGTTTTCAAGGTTTCCGGCATATGTGAGCACGTCGACGTTGATGATGCGGATCTCGTCTCCGTACTTTTTGAACATGTAGTGGATGTAGTTGGAGCCGATGAAGCCCGCTCCTCCGGTTACAAGATAAGTTCTCATTTCAATCTCCTTTTATTTTTCTAAAGGTTATGTACTTATATGGGGACCTTATGAATATCTGAGGTCCATATCTACATATCCGTTGATTCCGGATATGGTTCCCTTTTCGGTGTACTGCCAGTAATCGTATCTGCCGGTGTATCCGCAGACGGATGAATAATGCGCAACCCAGATCTTGTAATTTCCGAACTTGGAAACATCCATCCTGGTGGTGAGCCAGGTTTTGTTCGCATATATTCCCGCAGTGTATCCCGCGCTTCGTATGGTCTCACAGAAAGCAATGATGACCGAAGTCCTGGTATTCTTGTCTATCGTATCTCCTCTTCCGCCGCTTGCTTCAACATCGATGAAGACGGGAAGATCGAGTGAATAGCCCTTGATACGGTCGAGCACCATTGATGCTTCGTAAACCGCTTCGACATCATTTATCGCCTGTGTTACGAAGTATACTCCGACCTTGAGGCCCGCAGCCTTTGCACCCTGGATGTTGGATGCAAACTTGGAATCGTCTATGAGTGCACCTGCGCTCGAACCTCTGTATCCGACTCTTATTATTACATAGTCTACGCCTGCTGCCTTAACGGCACTCCAGTTGATGGTGCCCTGCCACTTCGATACATCGATTCCGAGGATTCCCGACGTTGATGTCATTTTTCCGTCGGAGCCGAACTGATAGGTAACTCCCTGGATGACCTGCGTTCCGGTCACCGGCTTTCCGTTCGAATCGTAGAAGTATGTTGCTCCGTTAAGTGTCTGCCAGCCGGTGTATTTGGTTCCGGTTATGATGTAGAACTTGTCGAACCTTGCATAATCTGCAAAGGTTGCCTTGCGGTAGTTTCCGTTATCAAGGACATATACCTCGTTGCCTGACTTATCCTTGAGGACCTGGGTCATGTCAACGCTTGTTACGGTGACTGAGATCTTGGCTTCCGCGGTAGCCTTCTCGGCAGTCTCGGAGTTGGGCTGGGTTTCCGCCTTGACCGTTACTTCACAGCTTCCGCCGCCTACGGCATTAATGTAGAAGCACTGTGAACCCGAGGAAACCTTTGCAACCGCTTCGTTGGAGCTCTTTATTTCAGTGATCTCCCACTGGGTCGCAACTTCAAGTGTTGCGGAGTAAGTGATCACCGCATTGGCACCTTCCTTAAGGGAAAGTGTTGTTGATGAAAGGGAGAGCGTTATTTTCGGCTTCTTTGTTTCGGTATTCGTATTGGAGTTGTTGTTACCCGATACGTCATTGTTCGATCCGTTGCCCGAACCGTTTCCGCTGCCGTTGTTACCGGATACATCACCGTTATTGCCCGATACATCGCTTCCGGCAGCAGTTTCGGATGTGAGTATAACGAGATCTCCTCCCGTGGGTTCGGTAAGCGCACCGAGAGGATTTGAGATCGTACTCTTGGCAACCTCGGTGTAAATGGGAGACGAGGAGCTTTCGACAAATGTTACGGTGTTGGTAAGATCCTCACCTTCACCGTTTCCCCTGCCTGAGGTATCCTCCGCGTTTTCATTTACCTGGGATGCATCCTTGACCTCACCGTTCACATCAACCCTTGCGTAATCTATGGTGCTCTTGACGGTTATGGTTTCATTTGAAGGCCAGGTATAGCCGGAATATTTGTCACCGGAAAGCTGCTCTACCTGAACGGTGTATTTTCCTTCTTTGAGATCGGTCTTGTAGATGATTCCGTCAAGATCGTCATCCGCCCAGCTGAGCGTGCTTCCGGAAGGATCGGTTATCTTTACCGTAAAGGGAATGTTCGGAAGGAGCTTGCCGGTTTCGGCATTTACGAACTTGATCTTGAGATCCGATTTTACCGTGATAAGCTCGATCGCAACCTTTGTGTTATAGGTGATGGTCGTTTCGTTGTATTCGCTGTGCACCTCGGGTACCGCCATAAGAGCCGCTTTTCTTGCATCGAGTGCCGCAAGAAGTCCGGTTCCTCCGATGGTGTCAATGCCTCCGAGCTGGCTTCCGGATCCGATCATTTCCTGTGCAACGGGAATTCCCTGTTCGTTATAGGTTATGCCGCCGCCTTCGTTAACGGGCCTGTTCTTTATCCTATAGATCCCGAATCCTAGTATTCCCACCGCAAGGCATGCTGCGAGAACAATGGCGATCTTCAGGACGACATCCTTAAAGGAAGAATCCTCTTCCTCCTCTTCATCCACCGGCTGTTCGAGGTCCACCATCTCATCTTCGCTCGGAAGCCTTCTTCTGCGTCTTTCACCCGAACGGGCATGCTTCGAGATCTCAATGATATCGAGGGATGCGGTGTCAAACCTTACTTCGTCAAACTGAAGTTCTGCGGTATCGGTGTTCAGCGGAGCGGTATAGTCGAGCCTGTCGGTGTAATCGAGGGATGCTGTATCGTAGCCGGGTTCCGCGGTCTCACCGAAACGTGAAGTATCATAGTCGTCCACATAATCAAGGGACGCGGTATCCTGAGGAATCTCGGACGTGTAACACTCTTCATCCTGAGGGATCTCCTCTGTGTAGTATTCCTCTTCGCGGGGAAGTTCTTCGGTAAAGCCCTGAGGCAGCTCCTCGGTGTAATACTCCTCTTCGCGGGGAAGTTCTTCGGTAAAGCCCTGAGGGATCTCTTCGGTGTAATAGCCGGCATCCTGAGGAATCTCTTCCGTAAAGCCCTGAGGAAGTTCCTCTGTGTAGTATTCCTGCTCCTCTACGGTTTTAAGAGGTTCGGTGTAGTTCCCGTAGGAATCCTCGTACTCAACGTCTCCGGGCTCATCTTCGGCCTCGTCGTACACTTCGTCTTCATAGTATTCTTCCCCGGATTCGTCGTACTCTTCTTCGGCCTCATCGAATTCCTCAGCCTCTTCGTACTCTTCTTCGGCCTCCCTGACTGCTTCGCGGTCAAGGGCCGCAGTAAGATCTGAAACGGCATCAAATTCAATAGGCTCCGTCTCAAAGCCTATCTCACCGGTGTATTCGAGGGAAGCGGTGTCGTCCGATACCTCATCCTCGTAATACTCGTCCTCAAGGGATACGAATTCGTCTTCAAATGCAGCTAATTCGGAGTCAAGTGACCCCTTTTTGTATTTATTTTTGTTATTAAAAAATTTACCCATAATCTTGGAAATTATACCATTTTAAGGGCTTTTTCTCAAATCCGCCGGCCACGCACGCAAGGCTCCAAAAGGGAGTAAAGCGGTAGTTCGAAAAACGCCAAAAACCCGCATAAAATCAGTCATCAAGGGCCCACATATTAGGTCCGGCCTCGATGATCCTGTAGACTTTATAGCCGTCAATATTCATAAATTCTTCATAATTCCACGGCTCTTCCGGGAAGTCCTCAAGCGAAGAAATGACGATATAGTGGCATCCCCGCTCCGTTGCCAGCCTGCCGACAAGCTCGGGGTCCTTATCCTCAGCCATCACGGCATCCCTCAGAAGATCTTCGCCCACGAACATGTTCATCATGTACTCTCTTCCGTACGGCATACAGATATTCGGGTCATACTGTCGGACGAACTGCTGGAATTCGTACGGCATGAGAACCATGACCTCACGTCCCTCCGCGTGCAGTGCATCGCACAGGTCGATCACCTGTACGGGCATATGGTATATATTCTGTGCCTTTACCATATACATATTCGAATACATAAGTCTTCCTGATACGGCAAAGAGCGCCGCAAACGCCAGAACGCACAGATTCTGCTTAAGTCCCTTAAATCTCGTGCAGATCTTCACCGCACTGTATGCGATCACCGGTGTGACCGGAATAAGCCAGAGAAGTCTGTAATATGTAACCCCCTCCGCGATCTTCGCATAGATCCTGTAGCTTACCGGGCAAAGGAAAAATATAATCACGATCACGGGAACATACAGAAAGCATACCTTCTTTGCCCTGTCCTTTTCGGTAACGGCAAGATAGAAAAGACTGAGCACGAAGATCACGGCGATAAGACCCTCACCCATATATTCTTTTATGATCAGCAGTATCTGTGAAAACACAGTCTTCCTCCGTTATCCTTTCACAAGGTACAAAATGACGAAAGCAAATGCCGGCAGGTTCATCAGAACCATCAGCGCGGGAATTTTAAGTTTCCTGTAAACGACGGCTGTCGCAAGAGCAGTGGCGGACACGAGTGCCAGCGAAAGCCCCCCTCCTATAGTCGAGCAGAGCGATGCGGCGACCGCGGTAAAGGTTATCAGAGAAAGCTCCCTCAGTCCGACCTTCCTGCCCTCACCGATCCGCTTTACGATAGTTATCATCAGGCATACAAGATACGGAAGAACAAATGCCGCAAGCGCAGCCTTCCCCTGCCTTGCCCTGGCAAGAAGGAAATTCTCCGCGGGATAGATCGAATAGTCGCCGAACATGATCAGGACAGATGCGAAGAAAAGGAATATCCCTCTCTTTTTGGTATCTCCGCCGAACAGATTCCTTGCCATAAGGAACAGCACGGAAAAAGAAAGGAGGATCATCGACCACGGGAAGAATGTATGTGCAAGGGCCGTGGGATATATTCCCGTACTCTTGGATAAAAACGCGAGCCATATGGGGTAAGGAGCCGACATATATCTGAATGACGATATGGTGGCAAGTCCGTTATATGGATTCTTGGCATACATGGTATCCGACACGACAGCCTCAGCTGCGGTTGTCACATAATATGCATCGTCACCGTCCGTGTATGTCAGGAAAAATGACATGACCATCATAAATACGAAAAGAAGGAATCCGATCACTCCCCAGAAGCTTATCTTCTCGGGCTTGTTCTTAAGAACGGAAGCAAGTTTCTTTCTGTACTTTACGATAACAAGTATGATCAGCGCCGCAAGGACAGCAGAAGCTGCGGGAATAAAACGCTTCAGTACGTAAGAGAAATTGATCGAGTGAAGTACGGAATAAACCGCAACCACCTGAAAGAGTGCATAGAGTACGATCTGTCCGTTTACCAGCGATGAGAAAAAGAAATGCTTTCTTCCCGTCACGTTTTCATCCGACAACGCGAAGACCATTCCGAAGAGAACGGGAAGAAGCAGTTCCATTGCAAGAAGTATCACGATGCTCTTTATCATGCTTCCTCCTTTCCGGCAATGCTCTTTACGGAAAGTGCGGCAAAGAGTCCGACCCAGATGCAGGTCGCAAAGAGAGCCTTCTTATGATCCCATACGTTGGATCCGTAAAAGGTATATACAAGCGACGAAAGGAGAATCACCACCGCTGCGGGCGCAAACATGCGGACGCGTCTGAAGAGTTCCTTTCTTACGATCAGCAAGAGAACGGATGCGGCCGCAAGGATGATATATACGATCGAGCCCAGTCTCAGATAGAGCTTTGTGAGCAGCGCACCATTTCTTCTCATAACGTCATAATTGCCCGTAGCAAATCCGGGAAGTACCGTTCCCGAAAGAGCGGCTTCGTTTTCCGCAGGCGGGAATACATATCCTGCCATATCGATGACAGTATCCCTTAATATGCCCTTCTTGTTATCCTTGAAAGAGTAAAGGAACCACTTTACGAAAGTATCGGAGGTCTCCTTTCTTCCGTAAACTTCCTCAACCGCTTCGGTAAATCTCGTTCTTACGATACCCGGGTCAAACATGGTCTCTCCCAGAAGATCGGGACCTACAGTGTATATGAGATGCTCGGGCCAGATGTATTTGGTTGCGATATCCTCGGTCCAGGCGATCCTTGTGTAGGCACTTCTTTTGACCACATCCGTAGGAAGGAGGGGCTTTGATACCCTGAAGGCACCGTCGATAAGATGAATCGCCGCAAAGAATATGATGAAAACGATCACGGGCGAAAGCTTTGAAAGCTTCGTTCCCGATCTGAGATTTACACAGATCCGGTAAAGAAGGATCAGGATGCAGATGAATCCTATGAATACGAATTCCTTTCGGGTGAGGGATACAAGCATCCAGAAAAGTGATGTGACGCTGATATGCTTAACAGCCGTCTTTACGTCAAAACGGCCGCCGATCTTTTTCCATTCAAGCAAAAAGCGCACAGTGAAAGTTACGAGAAGGCATAAGAAGCTTGATACAAAAGAAAACTCCAGAACCGCAAGATGGCACTGCATTGCGAAGGGATTCGTCACAACCGCGAGTGCAAACCAGATGCGAAGGAGCTTACTGTCAAAAGGAAGGAGCTTTACCGCAAAGGTATGCCACGATATGAATGCCAGTGAAAGCTGGAGCACATACATGACCTCATAAAACCTTACGGGCCCGTTCAGTGTCAGAGCCCTGACAACAAGAAGAAGTGCGGGATAAATGACGCCGGTGTCATACTTTAACTTAAGGCCCGAGCTGAGCAGTATCATCTCCGCACTCTCGGGAAATTCCTGAAATGAAGTGAAATTTAATATACCCCAAACGCAGCCGATAACGATCTGTGCGGAAAGGAGTATGAAAACACATGATCCGAGGATCCTGCTGATTTTTTTACCGGCACTATTCGGCATAAAACTCCGTAACCTTATCGCAGATGAGATCCACCTCATCAGACTTTAATCCGTAGTACATGGGGAGCCTGAGCAGACGCTCGCTCTCTTTGGTGGTATATTCGTCGGTGCCGTGGAAGCGTCCGATCTTCTTTCCCTCGGGTGCAGAGTGAAGAGGGATGTAATGGAAAACGGAAAGAATGCCGTTTGATTTCAGATGGTCGATGAGCTTTTGTCTTTCCTCGATATCCCTGCACTTGATGTAGAACATATGGGCATTGTGCACGCACTCTTCGGGAACATAGGGAAGTTCTATCCTTCCGGCATCCTTAAGCGAGGTGAGTCTGGTGTAGTAATGATCCCAGCTCGCCCTTCTGTCGTCATTGATCCTGTCCGCAACCTCAAGCTGTGAATAAAGATATGCGGCATTCATGTCACTGGGAAGATATGACGATCCGAGATCCACCCACGTGTATTTATCAACCTGTCCGCGGAAGTACTTTGCGCGGTCGGTTCCCTTTTCCCTAATTATCTCGGCGCGCTCTGCCGCCTTAGGATCCTTGATGAGAAGAGCTCCGCCCTCACCCATGCTGTAATTCTTGGTCTCATGGAATGAGTATGCGCCGAAGTCTCCGATGCTTCCCAGCGCCTTACCCTTATATGTGGCCATAACGCCTTGTGCGGCATCCTCCACAACGTAAAGGTTATGACGCTTTGCGATATCCATTATCGTGTCCATCTCACAGCCTACGCCGGCATAGTGGACGGGAACGATGGCTCTGGTCTTCGGTGTGATTGCATCCTCGATCTTCTGCTCATCGATGTTCATGGTGTCCGGCCTGATATCGACGAACACGGGTGTTGCGCCGCGGAGCACGAATGCATTTGCGGTCGAAACGAAGGTGTATGAAGGAAGGATCACTTCGTCCCCGGGCTTTATGTCACAGAGGATCGCCGCAAGCTCCGTAGCATGTGTGCAGGATGTTGCAAGAAGGCACTTTGAAGTTCCGGTCTTCTTTTCGATCCACTCATTGCATTTCTTTGTATATGCACCGTCACCGCATATCTTCTGAGCCTTTACGCACTCCTCGATATAGCCGATGGCTGTATCAACATAGGGAGGAACATTAAAATTGATCTTCATTATTTCCACTGTCCTTTCAGATCTCCGGAAATCTTACCGGTCGTATCTCTTATTATGAATCTGGGTCTTCCCTTGACCTCTTCGTATATCCTTGCGATATAGTGTCCCGCGATCCCGAGGCTGAGCATCATGAATCCGCCGATGATGAGAAGCAGGAGTATGACGGTCGTGAAGCCGTCGGCACTGTTGCCCATGAAGAATCTCACCAGGGTCTGTATGCCGAGCACGATCGCAAATACGATGAATATCCATCCCATTGCGGTAACGATCTTAAGGGGAAGGGTCGAGAATGAGGTCGCATTGTTGATTGCATATTTCATCAGACCCCTTGTCGACCATTTGCTCTTTCCGCTTCTTCTCTCCTCGACATCGTAGTAAACCTTGTCGGTCCTGAATCCGATCCAGAAGGAAAGCGCCCTGAAGAAGGTGTTGCTCTCGGGGAGCCTTAGGAGTGCATTTACCGCCTTCCTGTCGAGAAGCTTGAAATCGGATGAAGAGCTCATGTCAATCTTGATGAGTTTGCTCATGATGCCGTAGAAGATACCTGCGCTCATCCTGTGGAAGATGCTTTCCTTTCCGCGGCTGTTCTTGATGCCCTCGACAACCTCGGCGCCCGCCCTCCACTTTTCTATCATCTCGGGAAGGGCGCTCACCGGGTGCTGCAGATCACAGTCCATAACGATGACCGCATCGCCGCCCGATACGGAAAGCCCCGCAAAGATCGCGGCTTCTTTTCCGAAATTTCTCGAAAACTCAACGCCCTTTACCCTGTCGTCGCTTTCCGACAAGGTGCGGATCTTCTCATATGTGGAATCCGTCGAACCGTCGCTTATGAAAAGGAGTTCGAAATCCTCGCCGCAGCCGTCCAGCACGGCGGATATCTCCTTAACCGCAGGTTCGATGTTTTCTTCTTCGTTGTATGCCGGAAGTATTACAGAGATCATATCAGTCCCTTTCCTTTATCTTCTCGCATTTTCCGTCTTGACCCAGATAACGCCGTCAACAAGCCTGACGCTCGTTTCTCCGGGAAAGCTTTCCATCTCTACGTATTCGTCGGAATAGTAGATCTTAGTCACCTCTTCCTCCGAAACAAAATTCAGTGTCGCACCCATGTAGTATCTGAAGAATGCATCAAAGTTGTCCGTCCTGTAGAGCAGGTAGTCTCCGCCCAGTCCGATCATCTCTGAGGTTGCGGGTGCGGTTATGTCGGTGGAAGGATATTCGTCTTCACTGATCCTTCCCACAAGTGCGATGGGAATGCCCTGATAATAGCCTTCGGTACTCTCTATCCTGTCGAGAAGTCTGAGTGCGTATGCGTAGGTCTTCTCATATTTCCTCTGAAGGTTCGTGTAGCCGATATTGTCGGCAACACCGTATGATACGATGACAACAAATGCCGCAATCACGAACGCAAAGGAAAGAAGTCCGTTTCCTTTCTTTAAGGTCTCTTTTCCGACACACCTGTCACATATTGCGACGCATACGATGAGGAAAAGAACCCACTGATATCTCATGATCAGATGGTACGTGACATCCGGCATTACCAGCATGATGATGTTCGCGGATACGGGGACAAGAACCAGTGTGAGAAGTCCCACCCAGTAGAACCACAGCTTCTTATACACTCCGCTTTTAACGATGAGCACAGCTGCGGAAACGACCGTGCAGATCACAAGAACAAGTGCCGCGGCGGCACATACATATCCGACAAGAAAACCCTTGGAAAATGTAAAGTTCATGAAATCCTTATACATCGCGGGGAGGAACGAGAATCTCTGCGAAAGGCTTATCGCCGCAGCTAAGTCACCGCCCTGGTATGTTCCGATGGACTTGCCCTCAATCTTCAGAAGAACCTTAAGGATGATCACATAGAGAACCGAACCCGTGATTCCCATATAGAGATAGTTCATGCACTTTTTAACGCTTCCCTTTTCTCCTTTTGCCATGATGTCCCAGACTCCGTAAACGGAAAGGAGCATTGCAAAGGGAAGGTAAGCCTGGTATACGCCGAGACTGAACGCAAGTGATATGCCTCCGAGGATGAAGTGATCCTTCTTTACGAGATAAACCGCAAGAACCGCAAGGAGCATTCCCGCCATATATCCGTCCAGTGTAAAGACATATGCGAATGTGGATGCAAGTGAAGGGAATGCCGCAAGCAGTCCGGAGATCAGGCATACGGATACCTTGTCCTCAGTTTCGAAAATGCGGACAAGAAGAACCGCAGTGACCGAAAGCTCCAGTATTCCGATAAGCCCGATGATCCATGGCACGGTATAGAATGAAGATGCCGCACATACGGCCGAAAGGAACCATCTTCCCGAGATGATCATATTCTGCGAAAAATACATGCTGTCGAGCCCGTCATGATTGGGCACGTCCATCAGCATCGCAGGGATATGGATCAGAAGCGCGCATATGAACGCAGACAGAAATGCCGTCCTGTCCTGAGCAGTGATCTTTGTTTTTACTTTTTCAATCGCATTACTTACCGTCATTTTCGGTTTCCTTAAGATATTCCGATATTCTGTCACTTATGACATCCCTTCCGTAGTAGTTGGGATGCGTTCCGTCAACGGTGTATCCGTAGCCGGTTATGACCTCGCCGGTCTGATTAACATATTCGGCGTCATATATGTCAGTCATATCGAGATATTCGACTCCGAGCCGGTCCGCCGTTCTTCTCTGCGCATCGAGATAAAGCGCGAGCGTTCCCGAACCGTAATCGTACTCCAGCGCTTCGCTTCCGTCCTCCATCCACTTCTTCGTGGGTGAAAGGATTATTATCCTGATGTCCGGATTTACGCTCCTTATATAGTTCACAGCAGCCGTAAGGGCTCCGGTATATGAGCATTCGCTGCCGTCATCGGATGTTATCGGAATCCGGCTGTGATAATCATTCAGACACTGCTCGATGATCACAATGTCCGTTTCCTTCAGGTCAAGAGTCTTGAGACTTTCGATCCTTTCGAGAAAATATTCGGTCGTTATGTCGCTCGGAGTATATGAAGCCTGAAGCGAGAAATCATCCGTATACAGAGCCTGGGCGATCGAGTACATGCTCAGGTAGTTTCTCTTGTCTCCAAGCGTCTCGGCATCAAGGCCCATTGCCATCTGCGTTCCGCCAAAGGAAAGATCGAACACATCCATACCCGTCTTAGCGATCACGAGATTTACAACGGAGGTTTCATCCTGCTTGTAAGAGATGATGCTGTCTCCGAAGATGACCACGTGATGTCCTTCTTTGGCGGGACCGCCGGAGTTCAGAATAAGGCATGCACATGCAATGACTGCAAGCGCAAGCACGGCACCGCATATCCACGGGATTATATTTTTAAGGGATCCGTTCTTCATCTTTCTCTGGAAATACGTCCTTCACCGACCCTGAAGACCATATCGCATTTTTCGATGGTCTGGAGCCTGTGCGCTATTATCACGAGAGTCTTTCTTCCCATGAACCTGTTTATGGATTCCATGATCAGGTTCTCGGTCTCGTTGTCGAGTGCGGAGGTTGCCTCATCGAGGATAAGCACTTCGGGATCATCGTAAAGAGCTCTTGCGATACCGATCCTCTGACGCTGTCCGCCCGAGATACGTATTCCTCTTTCACCTATTCCGGTGTCAAGTCCCTCGGGAAGGCTTCTTACGAAATCATCGAGCGCAGCTTCCTTAAGCGCCTCCCAGATCCTTGCTTCGTCCTGCTCCTCGGGTGCAACGCCGAATGCGACGTTGTTCCTTATCGTATCGTCGAGCATGAAGATCATCTGGGGAATGTATCCTACATTCTTAAGAAAGCTCCTGTAATTGTCCCTTATGTCCACTCCGTCGGCCTTTATGCTTCCGCCGCCCGGCTTAAGAAGTCCGAGCATGATGTCAACGAGTGTGGACTTTCCCGCACCTGTGGTTCCCACGATTCCGACACTGGAACCCACAGGGATCCTGAGATCTGCTTTGTCCAGGATCTTCACATCCGATCCGGGATAGGAATATGTGATGTCGTCGAATTCGATGCTGTCCTTAAGTGACATCTTCGGTGCATCCTTCGCAAAGGACATATCGGTATTGGCATCGCCTATATCCTCCTGAAGATTGTCGCTTACATTCATGAGGAAGGGCTCGAAATATGACATCGAGTTTATCTGGTTATTGATCCTGTTGACCGCGGGAAGAAGAACAAGTGCAGCAGCCGCAAGTGTTGCGAAATCGCTTATGAGCGCTTCCGAATTCCTGCCCATGGCGATCATCACGATCATGTAGATCATCATTACTGAAACACATACCGCTTCGATGAGAAGCTTGGGAATACTGTTGTAAAGGCTGTACTTCTGAACGGCATTCACATAACCGTTTCCGCATTTGTTATAGCTGTCGACAAAATACTTCTCGCGTCCGAAGATCTTGACTTCTTTTATTCCCTGCACGCTCTGTGATATCCACTTGAAAAGTCCGCTGTAATAATCCTGGTTATCCTTGCCCGCCTTGTACATGATGGGCTTCAGAACCTTCTTGATGACGGCGAGGAGAATGACAAGAACGGTTGCAAGTATGATCGTCATGAGTCCGCTCTGTGCGAGGCAGAATGCGCATACGCAAAGGGATACGAAGCCGTCCGAAATAAGCTGGAGTATCGCGAGTATGAGTGCGTACATATTGTTGACATCCGATGTTATCGAACGCTGGACGACTGCGGTGTCCGCATTCAGATAGAACTCATAATCCCTGCGGACGAAATTCCTCATCATCTTTTCCGATGTGGAGAACTGGTTTTTGTAAACAAATGCATACATCGCCTTCTGCTGAAGATACAGATAGAAGTTCTTGACTATGAAAACGATTATCATCGAAACCATGACGGTGTACTGGAAAAGCTTGTATCCGTGCTCCGCATCCGTTCCCATCACATCATAGAAGATGCGTGCGATATCGCTCTCCGCACTCTTTACGGGATCGATGACTATATTGACTACGGATACGAGCATTCCGACTCCGGCTGTCTGGAGAAGGGCTCCGATGATCATCATGACCGTAAGGAGTGCCATCTTCTTTTTCTGCGAAGCGGACAGTATCTTATTTAATTTTCCGAGTATCTTGCGCATTTAAATCTATGTCCGTTATTTCCCGCGGAAACTTCCGCAGATCATCCTTTCCGTAAGTTCGGCACCGATCATCATCCCAATAGCGCCGCCGCAAGTCTTTCCGCACCTTTTCCGTCGACGAGCTTCATAAGCTTTCCGGAAAGGTCTTTTCTCTTTTCTGCGGGCTTCATCTCTTCAAGAAGCTTTACGATGTTCGAATAAATGTCATCCTTTCTCACATCTCCCGCACAGGGCATGAATCCCTTTTCGGCAAAGGAGCTGACGTTCGGGATCTGGTTATCAGCGAATGAATATGTGATCACGGGAACTCCCATCGAAGCAAGTTCATAGAGAGTCGAACCGCCTGCGGAGATCGCTATGTCGGTATCGTCATACAGTTCCCATATATTTCCGACAAAAGGAAGGATATGCACATTGCTTCTGCCGGCGAAAAGCTCTTCGAGTTTTTCTTTTCTGCCGCTGAACCTTCCGCAGATCACGTTTACAGATCCGAAATCGTCAAGCGGGATCGCTCCGAGTATTCCTTCGGCAATTCCGTACGGATCGGAACCGCCGGTCATAATGAGAATGCTTTCAGGTTTTTCTTTTATCTTCTTGGGATGAGGATCACCGAACGCTTCCCTTAATGGCGCATAGCCGCAGCCGAGGAAATATTTCTTTCCGGGTTCCCTGTCCCTGTAATAATCTTCACCGTATACCGCATAGCACACGATCGCACTTACCGGGTAATCAAACGCCTTCAGGTCATCGAGATAATAAACCTCAGTCAATTTACCCGCAGCCTTCAGGTATTCTTCGGTGACGCTGTAGTGGTCGATGAGAAGTCTTTCGATCTTCTCGGAAGCGATCACTTCGCCGAGCTTTTCAAGTTCGCCCTGCATGTCGTTCCACACGGTTCCGAGAACGATGCATCCGTGTCCCCTGCTTTCTATCAGTTCCTTCGGATTATCATCCGCTGCGATGAAGACGGCTTTCTTTCCCATCCTCTTTGCCGCGTCCGCGACAGACAGGCATCTCATGACATGTCCCGTGGAGATCTCGGCATTCATATCCGCTCTTATGTACAAGGTATCAGACATTTATCTCTCCTAAGGTCACATCGGTCAGTCATAATCAACACTGACCAGCTTAAGGCCTCTTGCAGGTGCGGTGAATCCCGCCGCTGCCCTGTCCTTTGCTTCGAGGACTTCACTCACGGATTCGGGTGTTCTCTTTCCGAGTCCGACTTCTATGAGCGTTCCCGTCATGATGCGGACCATATACTGCAAAAAACCGTTCCCGTGGTATGTGAAGGAAATGAATCCGTCTTTTTCATCTATGTCGATACGGTCAACGCATCTGACACAGGATTTCTTCATTCGCGGATTCCCGCAGAAGGAAGTAAAATCGTGTTCGCCGATGATCAGTCCCGCAGCTTTCTTCATTGCCGCGATGTCGGGCATGCTGCCAAGCTCGTAGACATACTTTCTTTCAAAGACGGGTTTGAGCTCTCCCGCATAGCAGGTATATCTGTAGGTCTTGCCTGTGGCATTGTATCTTGCGTGGAATCTGTCCCCCGCCTTCTCGACACTTATGACACAGATGTCATCCGGAAGATTGCGGTTGAGGGAATCCCTTATCTGAATGCATGAAAGCGATGTCTCAAGCTTTACGTTAGCGCACATGCCTTCCGCAGATACTCCGCCGTCGGTCCTGCCCGCGGAAATGATGTCGGGGATCTCTCCCTCAAAGCTTCCGAGACAGTCGGAAGGTGTGCTTTTTCCGGCGACCCCGTCGTCCGGATCTTTTTCTTTTACCCCGGAGGGGTTGAGCATGCGTATCACCGCGGTCTCGAGTTTGCCCTGGATAGTCTTTTCCTCACCGGGCTGATGCTCCCACCCGCGGTATCCGGTTCCGTCATATCTGATTATCAGCTTGTAATTGGTCAATCTTTATGCCTTTGTAACTTCAGCGATAGCATTAAGAAGCTCGTCATACTCCTCGAATGCGGGGTACTGGGGATAATCCTTCTTAAGCTGCTCCGTGGTGCGGAAAAGAAAGCCTGCCTTGCTGGCTTCGATCATTCCGAGATCGTTGAAGGAGTCTCCGCTTGCAATGGTCTCATAACCGATGGACTGAAGCGCCTTTACGGTTGTGAGCTTGGACTTGTCGCATCTCATCCTGTATCCGGTGATCTCGCCGTTATCCGCTACCTCGAGGGTATTGCAGAGGATGGTGGGCATACCGAGCTTTTTCATAAGAGGTGATGCGAACTGCTCGAACGTGTCGCTGAGTATGAGAACCTGCATACGGCTTCTGAGTTCGTCAAGGAACTCCTTTGCGCCGGGAAGGGGATCGAGTGAAGCGATGGTCTCCTGAATCTCTTTGAGTCCCAGGCCGTGCTCCTTCAAAATCTCAATCCTGAATTTCATAAGCTTGTCATAATCGGGCTCATCCCTGGTGGTCCTTCTGAGTTCGGGGATGCCGGTCTTCTCCGAAAATGCGATCCAAATCTCGGGGACAAGTACGCCCTCAAGATCAAGACAAGTAATATACATGGTCAACTTTCCTTTCAGTTTCCTATTTAGGGTAAAAAGCATTGAAATTGCCGAAAAATCAACCTTTAAACCCAACCTATAGAATAACAGAAAATGCCCTGAAAGTGAACCTTTTTAGGGGGTGCGAAAACCTTAAGATACCCTTAAAATTCAAGGGTTCCGGGCTTTTTTGAATGGACCTTCCCCATAAGTTTTCTGAAAATTCTCTCAGTTCTAAAACGTTATCGAAAAAGTTCACAGTTTGTTTACTTATTTTTTGAAAAATATATTGACAAGAGCGATTTTTTAGATTATTATAGGCACATAAAACAAAAGCGGACAAAAAAGAAAGCTTTTAGAAAGGAAGTACACTCCAATGGGAAACTAAACAGCAACCCGCAAACAAACTTGGAGGGCAGTCCAATGTACTGAAACAAATAAACCTACCCACGGCCCAAAGTACCCGGGGTACGAAGATCAAGAAAAGTGAAAACACGGCATAGGCACATTAAGTGTAATTCATCCTATGAACGCAGAATGCTCCGTTTAATATATGCCTTCGGATGAGAACGCCGTATGAAGAATGAAGCCTGATTGATCGAAAAGCAGCGGGGAAACGGACCACAAAATAAAAAAGGAGGTATCCGCCAATGGATATTGAGGAACCCATCCACTAAAGGCGCCATTCGATGAAGATCGGGTGGCGCCTTTAACTATGTACAGATATTAAGCTTTAACGATATTTTCGTGCACGGGTTTTATTTCTTTTTTGCCGTTTTGGCATTCTTGTAATAGATGATCCTGAGTCCGTCGATCAGAAGATCATCATCAAATATGATATCATGCTTGCAGTGGGGAACAATCCTTGAGGATATTCCGCCCGTTGCGATGATAGTCTTAACCTCTCCCATCTCTTCTTCGCATCTGTCGATGAGTCCGTCCAGCATAGCGGCATTTCCGTATATGAGTCCCGACTGCATTGAATCGGTCGTAGTCGTTCCGATGACATGCGCCGGCTCGTCATACGAGATGCTTGAAAGGAGCGCGGTTCTTCCGACAAGTGCGTCAAAGGAGATCTTGACTCCGGGGAAGATTATGACTCCGAGGAATTCCTTCTTCCCTCCGATGGCGGAAATGGTCGTTGCGGTACCGAGGTCCATGATGAGCATGGGGGCTTCGTACTTTGCGATGGCTGCAACGGCACCTACAACAAGGTCGGCACCAAGTTCTGCGGGATCGCCTACAGCGATATTGAGTCCGCTCTTAAGTCCGGGGCCGACAACCAGTGCCTTGTGGCCGGTGAGAAGTGCGATCACTTCCTTGAGAATATTGTTGAGGGGAGGAACAACTGAGGAGATGATACCGCCGTCGATCCTGGAGAGATCTATTCCCCTGATCTCGAGTATGTTCTTGACAAGAACGGCATATTCGACCTGGGTCTTGCCGGGATCGGTGGCAAATCTGGTGAGGAAGTAGGTCTTTTCTTCGTCGATAACGCCCATGACGATATTGGTGTTTCCCACATCAAATGCAAGTATCATATCTTTCTCCTTTCATCAAAGCAAAAACAGGCAAAGCCCCGTGGCTTCGCCTGTTTAAATTATTCTGCTTTCTTTTCGGCAGCTCCGGCTCCGCTCTTTTTGCCGATCCCGATAAGCTGCACAATGGTGGTGCTCATTGCAAGATTGATGATGAGCTCAATGACAAAGTTCATTCCGACAAGTCCGAAGATCATGAATCTTCCCGCACTTGCATATCCTGCGGCTGCTGCCCACTCATTGATGGTATCCATAAAGAACAATGCACATCCCACAAGGAAAAGTCCGGTGTTGGTAACGGGAGCCGCAACACCTGCAAGGAGAACAGCAATCAGCTTATTCTTCTTAGCAAGAGCCTTGTAGACAAGTCCTGCAACGATTCCCGCCATGGTTCCCTTGAGCATAACGGTGATGATGGTTCCGGGAACGCTTACCGCCATGAAAAGAGCTGTGTCGGTGAACATTACGACAAGGCTGAATACGAATCCGAGCCATGCGCCTGCGAATACTCCGTAAAGAGCCGCACCGACGATGATGGGTACAAGTACGAGGGTGATCCTGAAGATGCCCACGGGAATGCTGAGGGAAAGTGCCTGAAGAACGACAACGATAGCTGTCAGCAATCCAAGTCCTACGATAGTCTGTGTCTTGTTATTGATATTCATTTTTCACTCCTTTGCTGCCGCTCCTCTTTTGCCGGGATACGGCGCAACCCGATGCACTATTACATCCAAGCGCATTATATCATACAAAGGACTTTTGTCTTGTTCTTTTTTTTATACATAAGACAGGACCGCGGGGAGCTCCGGTGTGCCGGACACTTTTGAGGCAGACACGGATCAGTAAGGACAGCGAAGCTCCGCAACGATCATCGCGTTCTTCCGGTCGACCAGCCTGAACATCAGATTATGTGATGTGGGATCGACAATGAAATCATCGGGGAAATATCCCATGTCAAAGAGGAAGTTCTTGATCTGCTTATCTATCTTGTAATCCTCGGAAGGCACGACCACCTTGAGGCCGTATTCCTTGGTTCCCGAAACGAGTGAAAGAAAGCCTTCGACATCTCCGTTTCCAATACATCCGAGTATCTCCGCCGACCTTGTGAGCAGATATGTATCGTATGCATCGTCCCACTGTCTGCGCAGTTCATCGCTGACCTCACCGAATGAATAATTGGCTGTCAGATACTCTCCTATCTCGTGTGTGAGCTTTCTGCTTCCGGAAGGGTTCAGATGTGTCGAATCGGCATAGTCTGTCCTGTTGTTCAGGAAGGTATCATCCCTGCAGAAATTCAGG
>JAFWUY010000031.1 GCA_017524035.1 Lachnospiraceae bacterium
TACTGCTCATATTTATGACAGTGCTGTCGGTATACGACATACGGATCCGGAAGCTTCCGGTCGCGCTGCTTAAGGCCGGCTTAGCGCTGGCCCTGGCCATGCCGGTGCTTATATTTCTCTTGTCCGGGCCTTCAACGGAACAGCAAGGTTATTTTACGGCTGTTCTGCTGGGGGCCCTGCCCGGGATTGCTGTGACAGCACTGTCATTAATTTCGGATAAGGTCGGAAGGGGCGATGGGATTGTACTTATCATAGTCGGGATGTGCGAAAACTGCTCTTTTGTGACGCTTGCGTCATGTTCCGCGTGCTTCTTGCTTGCGGTTTTCTCGGGAGTTCTTCTTGCACTTCACAGGGTCGGAAGGAATTCACGTATGCCTTTTGTTCCTTTTTTGACGGGAGCATATATTTTGCTGAAACTCACAGGCGGGAGGATCGGAATATGAATACACAGGGATACAGGGGAGGTTATTTCACCATAGAGGCCGCAATGATAATGCCTGTTGTACTGGGAATCGTGATCTTCGTAATGAGGATATGGTTTTTCAGATATGACAGAGCCCTTCAGGATATGGATACCTGCGCTGTGGTGATCAGATGTATGGAACAGCAGGATCTGGATGCGGATGAAAAAGCCTCCTATATCATCGAACAGATGCAGGGACGGTATAAGGAGCAATACATAGCCTGGAACTTCGGTGACATTTCAGTTTCGTGCAGGGGGGACAGTGTTTCCTGCACCGTAACTGGAAGCAGCGGATCTGTAGCGGGAATATCGGGATTATGGGATGTTTCGGATACGATGTCGGCTTCGTCCGAGAGGGAAAGGACTGTTTTGCCCGAAGTATTTGTCATCAGGACATACAGGAAGGCGCTGGGTGCGGGAGAATACATTTCATCTTCGCTTAACGAAGAGTGAGCTTAAAAGAGAGGAGTAATGATGATCGTCAGCGAATATGTGAGAGGACTTGGGAACAATTATGTACGTATAAGGGAGCTTGCTCTTCCGGATGAACGAAAGTACCAGTACTGTATTATGAAAAGAGGGGGGATCACGGGACTTCTTCCCTTTGAGGTCAGATATATCGATTCGGATGCGTATATGTATTACGACATAACTTCCAGGCAGAATATAAGTACCTTATACTCGAAAAAGCCTCTGGACAGAAACTGGGTCGTCTCATTTTTTTCGTCCATGAAAAGGATCCGTAACGAGGCGGTAAGATTTCTGCTGGATCCTTCGAATCTGATATGGAATCCGGGAAATGTATACCAGGATCTTAAGACCGGGAATTTCGGATATCTGTATGTTCCGTACCTTGATGAGGATAACGGCTTTTCCGAGATGGTGGATTTCATAGTCGGACACGTGGATTACGGGGACGAGGAACTTGTTAAATGTGTATATCTGATAGCTGAGCAATATAAATCGGGCGGAGATGCATATATAGATGAGAAGATCTATTCCGATGTCGATGAGCTGAAGAACCCGGTATCCGCAGAGAAGAAAACGGCTCCGTCTGAAGAACAGGATCCGGGTGAAAAGGCTGCTCCCGAACCGGACCGCAGCAGTGATATGAAGCAGATCTACTCCTGTTCGGAGACGATAGGAGATGAGTTTACCGATTTTTGGGAAAGACCCGTAAAGCTCAGACCCGAGGAAAAGAAAAGCGGGAAAGAAAATGAGGAGGAGACTAAAAGCGGAGGGATCATTTCCTTCTTTTCCAGGATACGGAATAAGGACCGTAAGCTTAGGAAGGAGTATGAATTCGAAAGTTCGGCAGAACCGGGCGTCGCAGAGGAGATCAGGTACAGCGATGCGGAATCTCCCGAGGACGAGGATTCCGAGGGAACGGTCTTTGTCGATCTTTCCGCAGATGACGGGATAAGGAGACTTAACGGCGAGAACGGGGAATGCCTCCGCGTTCTTAACGGGGAGAGCGTTGTGATAGGAAAAAAGGGCGAGGATGCCGATCTTGTCATAGACGAAAAGGAAATAAGCCGGATGCATGCCAGAATCTTTCTTAAGGACGAGGATTATTATATCGAGGACCTCAATTCCACCAACGGAACCTTCAAGAACGGAGTCAGGCTTAAGCCTTATGAGCAGAAGAAGCTGTCCAATGGTGATGAGATAAAACTCGCAGCCAAAAAGCTGATCTTCACATGATCGTTTTATTCAAGAGGAGGAAAAAGCGATTGCCTTCACCGTCTTACGGATGACCTTTAAAGTTCATAAAATATGGACTTGACGCGATATATATCATGATATATATTATAACTGTAAAGGCAGGTGAATATCATGATGACTGCGAAATTATTTGAAAACGGAAGAAGCCAGGCTGTCAGGCTGCCCAAGGAATTCAGGTTTGAAGGCGATGAGGTTATGATCGGTAAGGTCGGCGACATCGTTGTACTGTCTCCCAAGGGCGATAAGTGGGATGTGTTTATGAAGGCCCTGAATATGTTTTCGGACGATGTTTTCGAAGTTGACAGGGAAGATCAGGGTTCTCAGGAACGGGAAAGCCTATGAGATATATGCTTGATACGAACACTTTCGTATATCTGATCAAATACAGACCTGCAGAGGTTCTGGAAATGATGAAACAGGTCGATCCAAGCGACATCTGTATTTCATCGGTTACATATTCCGAGATTTCCTATGCCATTGAAAGGGGAGCTGCCGCCGGGAGAAACCGCATTGCGCTGGTATTGCTGCTTTCGGGTATCAGTGTTCTTCCTTTTGATGATCGTGCGGCCTGTGAATACGGCATGATAAAATCCGAACTGGAGAAGTCGGAAATTCCCATCGGACCCCTGAATACTATGATCGCAGCTCATGCCAGGTCAGCGGGATGTACGCTCGTTACGAGCAATATAAGGGAGTTTAAGAGAGTAAGAAATATCAGGATCGAACAGTGGGTATGATAAGAATGTGACCGGCAGGGGTTTTCCTGCCGGTTTTTCTGTCAATTGTTACGATCTTCCCGATATGATATATTTATTTCCGTAGGGTTAAAAGGGAGGCATCCCGAGAATGTCCGAGAATAAACACTTTGACAAAGCACTATCGGATATGAAGGATAATTTCGCCGGCAGGGCGGGGATCGCCCATCTTGCCGACCTGGGATATCCTGTTCTTAAGATTCAGTCATCCCTGGATTTTCCTTTTCCTCTTGAGAAGATCGGCAGGGTCATGTGGGACCACTTTGTTTCCAATGACACCATCCTTCTCAAAGCGCCGGGCTCCGGTGTGGGCAGGGAAAATGCCACATATATCAGGAAGACCGACGCCTATGGCAGACAGTCCTTTATAAAGGCCGAAAACCGCGACCGGGAAAAGAAGGAAACCGTCTGGACAAAGACCGTGCTCCGCATAGACCACGATATTTTCCACGTAAAGCCTTCGGATGACGAGAAGATAATAAAGAAATTCCTTAAAGAGAACTCCCATGGCGGCCCCGATTATGTCAGCCTTGATTTCGGAAGGCTCAAACAGAGAAACGGCACCGAGTGGATGACCCTTCTTTCGCTCCTGAAGGACGATGAGAGGGACTATGTCAGCATAATGCCCTGGGAAAACAGCATTACGAGCGTCTATCACCGGATAGATGACCGGATCGTAAGGATGCTGGAGAAGTTAGAGGGAACAAATATGATGCCCGGAGTTTTTTATTTTGCCTCGGGAGATGTATAATCGAAGAGTCTGAAAGGAGTCTGTATGGTCATACATATTTACTACGGCGGAAGAGGTGTGATCGACGATCCCACGCGCCCTGTCATAGAGAGAATGCAGAAGGTTCTCGAAGAACTCAGGGTCAAGGTCGTCCTTTACAACCTTTACGAATATAAGAATACGATCCCCACTCTGTCACAGACGGTCAAAGATGCGGACGGAATAGTCCTGGCGTCGACGGTCGAGTGGTTCGGAATGGGCGGATACATGCTCCAGTTCCTTGACGCATGCTGGCAATTCGGCGACAAGTCCAGGATCAGCGAGATCTACATGATGCCCGTAGTCATTGCCAAGACCTACGGCGAAAGACAGGTCATTGCGGATCTTGCCAATGCATGGGAGACCCTCGGAGGAAAGGTCCTTACCGGAATCTCAGGCTACATCGACAACCCCCTCGATCTTGAGGTTAACAGCGAGTACATCTCCGTCATCGAATCCTTCGCCGAGAAGCTCTACCGCGGAGTCAACCAGAGGGAGAAGACCCTTCCTTCCAGCAAGAACGTTCTCACCCAGAGAGTCGGAACCCCCAATCCCCTCAATCTGTCCGTGCCCGAGGCCGAGCAGCTCTCCGAGTACGTATCCGATGAGAATTATGTCCGCACGCAAAAGGAAGACATTCAGGAACTCGCGGTTCACTTCAAGGGCATCCTGATGAGCGAGGATGCGGGAAGCGAAGAGGAGTACATCACAGACATAAAGAGAGCGTTCAAACCCGCCCAGGGTGTATCGGGAGTGTTTGTGCTTGATATAGAAGAAAAGAAAAAAGACCTTATCATCGAGATCACCGGTCCTAAGATCGACGTCAGATATGACAAAGCCGACACCTGCGACATAAGGATGACCCTCAACAGGAATGTCATGGAGGATATCGTATCCGGAAGAATGTCATTCCAGAGAGCGTTCATGTCAGGTGCGATGGCGGGCATGAAGGGCGAATTTCCGCTCCTGAGCGGTCTTGATAAGGTTCTTGTTTTCACACATTGATACCGGAGGATCATTCATAATGAAAAAAGATGATTGCATTTTCTGCAAACTCGCAAACGGCGACATCCCCACCAATTCCATCTATGAGGATGAAAGATTCAACGTGATACTCGACAACGGCCCCGCAACCAAGGGACATGCCCTCATCCTTCCCAAGGACCATGCCGACAACCTCTTCGAGCTTCCCGATGATACCGCCGCGAAGGCAATGAAGCTCGCCAAGAAGCTCGGATGCATGCTTGTCGAAAAGCTCGGGGCGCAGGGACTCAACCTCGTCCAGAATAACGGCGCTGTTGCAGGTCAGACCGTTAACCATTTTCATCTCCACCTCATCCCCAGGTATGACGGAGACGGCCAGAGCATCCTCTGGAAACCCACATCGCCTTCAAGCGAAGAACTTGTCAGTGTAAAGGAAGTACTTACGAAATAATGAGAGAAATAGATTCCAAGATCATCACCGAAGCCTTATCGGAGATGTGCATTGAGGCCAATCACTACCTCACCCCCGATATGGAAAAGGCGCTGGACACTGCCGAGAAGAACGAGATATCTCCTCTCGGCAAACAGGTCCTCGGCCAGCTCAAAGAAAACCTCAGGATCGCAGGAAGCGATACCATCCCCATCTGTCAGGATACCGGCATGGCGGTCGTTTTTGCCGAAGTCGGACAGGACGTTCATATCACCGGAGGCACTCTTACCGATGCCATAAATGAAGGCGTACGCAAGGGCTACACCGAAGGCTTCTTAAGAAAATCTGTTGTGGGAGATCCCCTGGAGAGAGTCAATACCGGAGACAACACTCCCGCAGTCATCCATTACGACATAGTTCCCGGAGACGGATTAAAACTCACACTTGCACCCAAGGGCTTCGGCAGTGAGAACATGAGCAGGATCTTCATGCTCAAACCTGCCGAGGGGATCGAAGGTGTCAAAAATGCCGTGCTCACAGCGGTAAATGACGCGGGACCCAATGCGTGTCCTCCCATGGTCGTGGGCGTGGGAATCGGCGGAACCTTCGAAAAGGCCGCACTCCTTTCCAAGAAGGCACTCTTACGTCCCGCAGGCGAGCATTCCGATATCCCCTACGTCAAGGAACTCGAGGAGGAACTCCTCACCCGTATCAATAAATCCGGCATCGGTCCCGGCGGCCTCGGAGGCAGGATCACCGCAATGGCGGTCAATGTCCTCACATATCCGACGCACATCGCGGGACTTCCCGTTGCCGTAAACATCTGCTGTCACGTAAACCGTCACAGCGTAAGAAGGCTGTAAGGAGGCATCATGGATAAGAAGATAAGCATGCCTCTGTCAAAAGAGGACGCACTGTCGCTTAACTGCGGCGATTACGTATATCTGACCGGCACCATCTACACCGCAAGGGATGCCGCTCACAAAAGAATGTACGAAGCCCTTAGAAAAGGTGAGCCCCTTCCCATCGACATAAAGGGACAGACCATCTACTATATGGGACCTTCTCCCGCAAGAGAGGGCAGGCCCATAGGCAGCGCGGGTCCCACCACCGCAAGCCGCATGGACAAGTACGCACCCGAGCTTCTAGACCTCGGTCTTATCGGAATGATAGGAAAAGGAAAGAGAACGCAGGAAGTAAAAGACGCAATGATCCGAAACGGTGCGGTCTACTTTGCCGCCGTAGGCGGTGCGGGAGCGCTCCTGAGCAAATGCATCACCTCTTCCGAAGTTGTCGCATATGACGATCTCGGAACCGAAGCGATCAGGAAGCTTGAAGTAAAGGATCTGCCCGTTATAGTCGTCATCGACCATACCGGAAAAGACCTGTACATCGAATCACAGAAACAGTACAGGGAAGAAAGTTAAGGAGAGAAACAGTGAAAAACAAGATCTTTAATGCCACATCAAAAAAGATCGTTCTCGCGGTCATCATCCTGTTTGTCGCAGGAATAATCGTGAGCGGTTCTTTTTATACCATCAGAGAGGAAGAGCAGGCGGTCGTGTGCACTTTCGGTTCACCCCAGGCTGTGACCACACCGGGACTGCATTTCAAGATACCCTTTATCCAGACCGTCGATAAGGTTTCCACAACCATCAACGGCTTCAGCATCGGATACAACTCAACCGGTGACGGCGAGGAAGCAATGATGATCACTTCCGATTACAACTTCCTCCACGTGGACTTTTACGCAGAGTACAGGGTCACCGATCCCGTAAAAGCGCTCTATGCTTCCGAGGACCCCGTAGAGATTCTCAAGAATATCGCACAGAACTGCATCAGGACAACGATCGGTTCCTATACGGTCGACAGTGTTCTTACCACCGGAAAGAACGAGATCCAGGCCAACATCAAGCAGATGATAATCGACAAGCTCGAGGTTTACGATATCGGCATCCAGCTCGTTAATATCACCATCCAGGATGCGGAGCCTCCCACCGATGAAGTAAGCATGGCATTCAAAGAGGTTGAGACCGCAAAGCAGGGAAAGGAAACCTCGGTAAACAACGCCAACAAATACAGAAATGAGAAGATCCCCGCAGCAGAGGCTGAAGCCGACAGGATCATTCAGGAAGCCGAAGCCGCAAAGCAGGAGAGGATCAACGAAGCAAACGGACAGGTAGCAAGATTCA
>JAFWUY010000032.1 GCA_017524035.1 Lachnospiraceae bacterium
CCTACAAATAGTGGATCAAGAGACAGATTGAGTGGGATCTTACCGATGTAACCGCTGATCAGGTTAAGACTCTCGTTATCGCTTATGAGCCTATCTGGGCTATCGGAACCGGCGAGACCGCAACCGCTGACCAGGCTGAAGAAGTCTGTGCTATGATCAGAGAGACCATTTGCAATATGTACGATGCAGCTACCGCTGAGGCAGTTCGTATCCAGTACGGCGGATCCATGAATGCAGGCAACGCAGCTGAGCTTCTTTCCAAGCCCAACATCGACGGCGGCCTTATCGGCGGCGCTTCACTCAAGCCTGATTTCGGCCAGATCGTCAACGCTTAATTCCTCCGATTTTTTTAAAAGAGAGACCTTCACGGTCTCTCTTTTTTGTTATAATAGTTCTTACCCATCGCCGAAACGATACGGGGATCAAAACGACATTTAATAAGATCATGGACAGGAAAAAAATATACAAGATCATAATCTGTGCATTACCTGTTCTGCTGCTTATCCTGATACTTGTAAGCGGCATCTTTTCACGTACGCGTGTATCGGATACGGGTGAAGGAAATATCATCAGCGTGGAAGAGCAGAGGGAATCGAGACTTACCGATGTTCCCGGGGATGAACAGGCTGTGAATGAAAGCTTACCGGATGATCCGGATCATGCATCCGGTGTCACTTCGGACAGCGATACCGGCCGTATGGAAGATATAGTGAATCCGGGCGTGATAACACAGACGGATGAGGAGAAAGCTGATGCGTGGATCCGGGAGCACGGCATATATGCATCGTCTGAATATATTGATATATCCCATATCGATGTAAGCGATGTCGATATGGATATGATCATCTCGAGGTTTCCCAATGTTAAGCGTCTTGTGATGTGTGATTGCGGGCTTGATAATGACGGTTATGCGGCTTTGCAGGACAGACACCCCGATATCAAGATAGTATTTGAGATCGTGCTCGATTACTGGACCATACGCACCGATGTTGTTGCTTTCAGTACGTTCAAAACAACCGCGGAAGAGTTCTATATGAACAATGATGATGCGTATTATCTTAAGTACTGCAACGAACTGGTTGCTCTCGACCTCGGACATAACTATGTATCCGATCTTTCGTTTCTTGAATATATGCCGGATCTGAAAGTTCTGATACTTGTCGACAACGTAAAAGAAAAAGACGGAGAGAGATTGTATCACCTTACCGATCTGTCCGAACTCCGTTATGTTCCGAAGCTCAGATATCTGGAGATATTCGCAAATAATGTCTCGGATCTGTCGTTCCTTGATTACATGCCGGATCTTGAGGACCTGAACATCAGCTACAATTCGGTGAGCAGTATCGAGCATATGCAGAATATGCCCAAGATTAAAAAGCTCTGGATGGAACACACATATATATCGGGTGCGGGTGTCGGTACATTAAGGCAGCTCTATCCGAACGCCAGGATAGTATCTTCCGGTGAAGGCTCGGTGGACCAGGGCTGGAGGAGCGGCGAAAGATACCGTGCCGTAAGACGTATGTTCTTCGAAAACGTAATAGACGATTATTACAGGGATTAACGAATACTGTGAATATTAAAATGCCGGGAGGTTTATATGGCTGATCTTAACGTAAGATTTTTTTCAAACTGTCTGCACAGGACCGTAGAATTCAGGATGCTCCTTCCCAATGACGACAGAAAGGATATTCCCTGGGAAACGGAGAAGCACAGGCCCGAGGATATGAAGACATTGCTTCTTCTCCACGGATATACGGGCGACGGTGATATATGGGTGAACAGGGATCAGGCAACGGATCTTAACATTGCTGTCATTGCGCCTTCGGGAGATAACAGCTTCTGGCTTGACGGCGAAGCTACGGGAAGACAGTATGCTTCCTATGTCGGTATCGAACTTATCGAATACATAAGAAAGACATTCGGTATCGCAAAGACTCCGGACAAGACCGGAGTCATGGGCCTTTCAATGGGCGGCTTCGGCGCTCTGCATACGGCACTTGCTTATCCCGAAACCTTCGGAAGCTGCGCCGCACTTTCATCCGCGCTCATTCATCATGAGGTTGCGAATATGAAGGAAGGACAGGGCAATTCGGTTGCCAATTACGCATATTACAGGGAATGCTTCGGTGAGCCTTCAAAGCTTCTTGAAAGCGACAATAATCCCGAAACTCTTGCAAAGAAGATCAAAGCTTCCGGAGGAAAAATGCCTAAGATATTCATGGCCTGCGGAACAGAAGATTTTCTTCTTGAGCCAAACAGAAGATTTCACGAATTCCTTGTAAACGAAGGGATAGAGCACGTTTACGAAGAGTCGGAGGGCGTACACGATATGGTCTTCTGGAGTAAGTATTCATCGATCTTCATGCCGAAGATGTTCTGAAACAGCGTAAGCCGTCCCCCTGTTTTTTGTTGAAAAGGTGAACGGAGGAACCGTCCCCTCGTTCCCATGTTTCGGAAATCGATTTTTCTTGACTTGGAAACGAAAAATATATATAATCTTCTCAAGTGAAAGGGAGTAGCCCAAAGGCGGAAACTTTTTCCACCCGGCTTGAGATCGTCACCCGGTTTAATCGCAAGATGAAAACCCGTATCAAGTGAGAAGGCAAGACTTTTACTGTAACTAAAGGTTGCGGTAAGAGTCTTTTTTTATAGGATTACCGCATCCGAAACAACTAAGCCGTCGGATGGCGGTGACCACAGTACATCGAATGAGCTTCATTTGATGTATCAGAGCCTTGGAAAGGCAGAAAGAGAGGATTTTATGGAAGATTATGTAGGAATTATTGTGTTAGCGGTGATTGCGCTGATCCTGTTGATCATCATATTCATCACCGGCTACGTAAAGGCTTCGACCGATGAGGCTTTCATCATCACGGGTCTTCACAAGGAGCCCAGATACCTTATCGGACGTGCGGGCATCAAAATTCCTTTCTTCGAGAAGAAGGATATCCTGAAGCTCCAGCTGATCCCTATTGATGTTAAGACCAGTTCTGCAGTTCCTACCGCAGACTACATCAACATCATGGTTGATGCTACCGTCAATGTACAGATCGGACATACTCCCGATCTCATCAAGAAGGCTTCCAAGAACTTCCTGAACAAAAAGCCCGAGTATATCGCTGCTGTCGCAAGAGAAGTTCTCGAAGGTAATGTCCGTGAGATCGTAGGTAAGATGCATCTTGAAGAGATGGTTTCCGACCGCCAGAAGTTCGCGACTCTCGTAAAAGAGAACGCAGATCCCGATCTCGAGGCAATGGGTCATGTGATCACCAGCTTCAACGTTCAGAATTTCGTTGATGACAATCACGTTATTGAGAACCTCGGTGTAGACAACGTTGTACGTATCCAGAAGGCTGCAGCTATTTCAAGAGCTGAGTCCGAAAGAGACATCAAGATCGCTCAGGCGCAGGCTGACAAGGCTGCAAACGACGAGCAGGTAAAGGCACAGACCGAGATCGCTACCAAGCAGAACGAGCTGGCTATCAAGCAGTCCGAACTGAAGCAGGAAGCTGATACCAAGCAGGCAGTCGCAGACGCTGCATACGAGATCCAGCAGCAGGAACAGAGAAAGACGATCGAAGTCACCAGAGCAAATGCAGACATCGCACGTCAGGAAAGAGAGA
>JAFWUY010000033.1 GCA_017524035.1 Lachnospiraceae bacterium
GCCGTTGCGCTCGGTGAAGATGTAGGGAGCCATCTTAGGGTTCCAACGTCTGGTCTGATGACCGAAGTGCACACCGGCTTCAAGAAGCTGTTTCATAGAAATAACGCTCATTTTAGATCCTCCTTATAATTGTTAATCTTCCGCAAGTTTTTTAATGAACCTAAGCGTCGGCGGTTCAAACCCGGATCGGGACCCCGTGGGGCACACCCTGCCGGTAAAACAAGCGTGTTTAATAGTGACAACGCTCGAATTTTACCATACGAGCCTGTCTATTGCAAGGGAATTATGAAAGAAAAAGGGTAAACAAAAGACAGATCAGACGTGCTTCATTTTTATCTTATTTTCATACATCTTATCATCGGCACGTTTAAGACTCTTGGCAAAAGCATCGTCTTCGGATCTTAAGAGCCTGTCTATACCGATTCCGATGGATATGCGGTAAGGTTTGTTCTCGTCCTCACACTTTTTGATTATGCTCTCACGAAGGTCCGCAATAAGTGCATCCATCTCCGCTTCTTTAACCGGACGGACAATTAGAATGAACTCGTCGCCCCCGTAGCGTGCAAGGAAGATCGGCATATGGTGATTCCTTATCACCGATGTGATGGCACTTGAGATAATTACCAGCGCACAGTCGCCTTCCGAATGACCGTAGGTATCATTGATCATTTTGAAATCGTTGATATCTATCATAACTATATAGGTATCACGGTCCTCGGTAAACAGATTGGATTCCTGGGAGACATACCTGAGAAGCTGGCCCCTGTTATTGAGATTTGTAAGCGGATCGGTGGATATACGGGAATCCATCGACTTAATGTAAAAGATAAGCATGAGGATCGTGCTGGCGAAACAAAAGATCGGAAGCTCCGGCATAAGAACCATCTGGAGCAGTCCGCCCGCGATCGTCATGATCGGAAATCCGCCGATGTACAGATGTTTTTTCTTTTCGAGCGGATTCTTCTCACCTGCGGCCTTTCGTATCGTATATACAAGGACGGCAATGATATAGATATTGGGAACGGAACAAAGTAGAATATCAAATAAACGTGTGGATTTGAATTCCGGACTGATGAGCAGTTCCGGAGACACAAGATAAACGACAAGAACTCCTATTACCGATGCGAAAAGCGGAAAGAAAAGCGCATGTTTAATGATAAGCCTGTTCCTGCCCGGAATCTGCTCTTCAGCCATGACATAGAGAAGCCATCTGTATGTGATGTAGGATAAAAGAATAAAATTGGCAGAGGTTGTCACCATCACCGAAAGCGTACTTACGGGAAAAACACCGGAATCAACACCTGACCAGATCGCATCCGAAATAAAATACAACAGAAACGCAAAAAGAGCATGGTCATACTTGATCTGCTTTTCCTGCTTATCGATGCTGGTATGATCATGATGAAGCATGATGCCGAAGAATACGGCACCGACTATATTTATTGATGCATAGTATATGAAATAATCAGGCAAAGTTCTTCCTCCGAAACTATTGCGTTACTTCATAACACTTACACTTAAACCGCTTAAAGTGAATTGGTGATCTTCTTTGCAATCCACTCATAGGAGCTGCCTGCAGGTATCTGAAAGGTACCGACGCTGATCCTGTTGGCAAACCCGTTATCCACAAGGTACTTATCAAAAGCCTTCGCATCATCTATCGCACCCAGACGCTGAAGCTTTTCGGCGACAACATTCGAGCTGTTGCCTCTCTCAACGGTAAGTACGTAGTAATCGGTCTGTGCAGGCTGAGCATCAGGCTCGGGTGTCACTTCGGGTTCCGGTGTAACTTCAGGCTCGGGCTGCACTTCGGGTTCAGACTGTACTTCGGGATCGGACTGAACTTCAGGTTCGGACTGAACTTCGGGTTCGGTCCCTGCCTGTGATTCGGGATCTGCCGTTTTTTCTTCGTCATCCGATGAAACCGACGGTGCGGGATCCGTTTCATTATCTCCGGCAGGTACAAGCACGGGATAAAGATCCGGAGATGATGAATCCTGTACGTCGTTGTTCCCCGCCGACTCGGTAAGCGACATACTGTCGCTTTCGATCATTCCGAGCTCATGGGCCCTGGAAATGATCTCGGCATCAGAGATCTGTGCGGGTGTATTTATTCTTGCAATGATGAGAATAAGTGCGGCAATAAAGATACCGACGCCGATTCCTCTCATGTAAAGTCTCTTTTTCCTGTTCATTGATCTTACCTGCCGTGGAGTCCGAGAATGAGTCCCACTTCTCCTACTCCCATTTTAAGACGTCTTGCTATCTCGACGGGTTCGAGTCCCGATTCGGACAGTTCAATAACTTCCCTGTTTATCTTCTCACGCGAGGACTCTATTGCCTTCTCGGGTTCACGTCCTTCCTTAGCGGCTTCCTTTTTCTCTGCTTCGTTCGCGTCACTGACCGCAAGCTCTGCCCAGTTGAGTGTTCTCACGGTCTTCTTGGGAGCTTCTTCTTCGGTTACGCTCTTAACGGTTGCTGCCGCCTCAGGTGCATCAAGTCCGGAGAAGAATTTCACCGCTTTCTCGGATGAATGCTTTACGCTTACAGGTTCGGGAGCGGGTACGGGATCGGCTGCCTTGACCGAGACTGATTCGGAAACCTCCTTGAGTTCCTCGGTTGTCTTCTGTGCTTCCTTGGCAACCTCTTCGGCTTCGCTGACCGTGCTCTTCAGATTCTTATGTTTGTCATTGAGCATGTCATACATGAACATGACTTCCTTGTGGTTCTTGTTGATCTCATCAAGAACCGTGTCGGAATACTCATTGACTGCCATTATCTTCTCATTGGTCAGTCTCTCCAGCGTACGCTCTGTCTTTTCCTCGGCATATCCGACCGCTTCGTTCACGACATCATCAACATGCTTACGCATATTCTCCGATTCGTTCTCTATGCTCTTTTTGACTTCTTCCCTTACAAGTGCGCTTATATCGGTATCGATCTTTTCTTCTTTTTCGGGAATAAAAAAACTTGCCGCAACAAGCACGGCTCCCGCGGCAAGTAATAAAATCTCCAAAACAGTCATTGCGAAGGTTCCTTTCAGATCTTTATATCAAAGGAAGACGAGGATCCTTTGATGATGACTTTGTCGGTTTCCTCTTCTTCGTGGTGTCTTTTTCTTCCCGACCCACCGTCACCGGCATAACCGCTGCCCGAGCCGCCCTTGTCATCCGCGCGCATCTCGGTCTTCTCAGTATTGGAAACCTGAGAATGTGACAGGTCGGTCTTTTTTTCATTCTCGGCTCCGACATGGCTCTGAACAAGCGAAGCATGCATATCCTCGTTATGCTTGAATGTGGCATAATCAAGGGAAGCCGGTATCTGGGCAATCTCTATTCCTGCCATAATCGTACCTCTCTATAGGGGTGCCATCTTGACATCACCAGCCTGACGGATGAATCTGCAGTATTTGTAGCTGTCCTTAACGGTGGTTGAAAGATCACCGATGATGATGGTGGTACCGGGATATACTTCACCGGTAACTATGACTTCCGATTTGCGCTCGGGATCGAATATCTTATTCAATTCCTGCATACGTGCGTTCTTCTCGGTAAGTTCCTTTTTCTTGAGTTCGAGATTCTCTGCGGTCTGCTTTACATAGCTAAGCTGATCCGCAGTCATCCTTACGCCCTTTGCCTTCTTTTCCATAAAGTTCTGGATAATGGGCTGGGCATCCTTGATGGCTTTTACTATTTCACCGATCTCCTTCTGAGTTCTGTTGAACTCATTCTTAAGCCCGGGATTTGCACCGACCTCGATTATGGTCTGGGATCCCATGGTGGCGCCGAGGGTCTTGGCTTCAACCTTGGAATCCGCCTGTACATGTCCTCCGGTGATGAATCCGTGCTTTCCGGTAACGGTAACCTCCGTACCTGCGCATACATCCGAATGAAGAATGGACTCGGTGCTTACATAACCGCCTGCGGTCACTTTACTGTTCTCGATGAATTTCGCAATGACATTGTTGCCTGCTTCGAGCTCACCCTTGCCCATGCCGTTCATTCCGCGGGCGATGATGATATTACCTCCCGCAACGACATGTGCTCCTTCCACGACACCGTAAACGATGACATCGCCTGTTGCCTTTACTTCAAAATTTGCTGCGATATTTCCGTTGACCTGTACATTGCCGGTAAAATCAATATTGCCTGTAGAGTTGTCTACATTCTCAACAGTATAGACATTGGAGACGAATACGGAACCGTCTATAAGCTGTACCATTCCGTCGACATCACTCTTTATAACAAGTCTGTCTTCAGAGAGAGTAATGTTCTTACCGAAATTGTGGCGGAGCTTCTTAACCTCACGCGGCTTGATGGGAGCACCCTGAATTGTCATACCGGGTTCACCGGCATCTTCGGGAATGATGCGTGCAAGCATCTCTCCCTTCTTGATATTATTAACGATACCCAAATGGAAATAGTCCACGGAGCCGTCTTCATTCATTGCAGGCTTTGCGTGAACATCTGTATTGAAGAAATATTCTATTTCGGCATCTCTGCCGTGCCTTGCGGGCTTACCCTTTGCAACAACGATATCGGTGGAATAAATACCTCCGCTTGCAAAAAGCTTCTGAAGGAGTTCCGTCTGGATTCCGTACTTGATCATTCTGAAAGCCATATCCTTCAGGAATTCCTCGACGGTCATTCTCTCACCTGTTTCGGAAGGCGGAGTAAACCTTGCGGTGGCTTTCATATTGTCTTCGGAAACAGTGAAAAAATAATTCTCTCGTATCGGAGGGCATTCACCGGGGCCGAGTTCTATAACCTCGTCCTTTAATGATTTGATCGCATCGGTGATCTTGCCGGGCTCATAATTCGTCAATCCGTTCATATCCAGATAATTGACAAGTTCCTGCGCCCTTACGGGTTCTCCTCCGTCCTTGGGAGCATATATAGCCACTCCGAATCCGCCGGGAGTCCCTATTACTTTAAAATATCCGTTTCTCATAACTGTTCTCCTAAGCAGTTCAGGTCTATCCGTAAGCTAACAATGCTAATTTATTGTGTAAAGTGATAAACTGTCCGCTATCCCAC
>JAFWUY010000034.1 GCA_017524035.1 Lachnospiraceae bacterium
ATTTACCTTAATATTACTCAAGAGCCAGTGTGGTCTCGAATATCTTTACGCTCCTTGCGGCTATCCTGAAGGAACCTCCGCATCTTTCCCTGCCCGTATCAAAGGGTCTCTCCAGATATGTGTCCGCAACCAGTGCCCAGGTATATCCGCTTCCTTCCGGAAGTGCGGGGAGCGTTGCATCGAGATCTTCCCAGTATGCATTGACCGCGACAAATACCGCCTGAGGGTAGTTCCTGTTGAACTTTCCGGGATATCCGGCAAACCGCACGCCCACATAGTGGGAATAATCACAGAAGTCACATCTGTATGCATCGGTATCGTGTACGGACATTCCGGGGAATCCGAAAGCATCGTTTCCGCAGTTCTTCCTGATACAGTCATGCTCCATTCTGAACCTGATCAGGAACTTGAAGAAATCGTGCAGATCCCTGTTTGAGTCCAGATCCTTCCAGTTGAGCCATGCGATGTTGTTGTCCTGGCAGTAAGCATTGTTGTTGCCGCCCTGGGAATTTCCGAACTCGTCGCCCATAAAGAACATCGGGGTTCCGCGGCTCATCATGAGCACCGCTGCCGCATTCCTGACCATACGTCTTCTGAGCTTGTTGATCTCCGGATCGCTGGTCTCACCCTCAATACCGCAGTTCCAGCTCCTGTTGTCATCGGCTCCGTCGGTATTGTTCCAGTTATTTTCCTCATTGTGCTTGACATTGTAAGTGTACATATCATGAAGGGTAAAGCCGTCATGACAGTTGAGGAAATTAACGGACGCATTATGTCCCCTCACCTCGGGGATATACAGATCCGGGGATCCCATCATCCTTCTTGCAGCATCGGAAGCCTTGCCCTGATCGCCCTTGAGGAAGGATCTCATATCATCCCTGTATCTGCCGTTCCACTCCGCCCATCTGTTCCATGAAGGGAATGTTCCCACCTGGTAGAGTCCGCCCGCATCCCATGCCTCTGCGATGAGCTTTACCTTTCCGAGTATGGGATCGTAGGCAAGACTCTGAAGGAGGGGTGGCTTGCTCATGGGTGAGCCGTCCTCATTTCTTCCGAGAATGGATGCAAGATCGAATCGGAATCCGTCTATATGATAAGTGGTCACCCAGTATCTGAGACAGTCGAGAATGAAGTTCTGGACTATAGGGTGGTTACAGTTGAGTGTGTTTCCGCAACCGGAGAAATTGTAGTAATGTCCGTCCGATGTCAGCAGATAATAAATATTGTTGTCTATCCCCTTAAAGGAGAAAACAGGTCCCTGCTCGTTACCCTCCGCGGTATGATTAAACACGACATCCAAAAAGACATCGATGTCATTTTCATGGCACATCTTAATGAGCTCTTTGAGTTCGGTGCCCTCGCGGTTATATTCCAGCGCCGAGGTATAGCTGGTATTGGGGGCAAAGAAGGAAACCGTATTGTATCCCCAGTAATCCACCAGCTCACGTCCGTAGAAATCACGGTGATCCAGTGTCTCATCGAATTCAAATATGGGCATGAGCTCCAGAGCGTTTACTCCGAGGTCCTTAAGATAGGGAATCTTTTCCATTATGCCCGCGAAGGTTCCTGCCTTATCGCCCGTATCGGACGATCTGTCCTTCGTAAAGCCCCTGACATGCATCTCATAGATCACGAGATCTTCCATATTCTTGTGCTTTCTGGTCAGCCTTCCCCAGTCGAAATTATTCTTGACCACGCGGGCCTTGTACATTCCGGGATTGTGGGCGCCCCAGACGCTCTGTCCCGTGACCGCCTTTGCGTAAGGATCGAGGATGACCTTGTTCTTATCGAAGATAAGTCCTTTCTTTTCGTCAAAGGGTCCGTCGAATCTGTATGCGTATTCAAAGTCCTCGATGTCGATATCGAAAACTATCATCGACCATACATTTCCTATGCGGTAGCTTTCGGGGATGGGGAGAACCGCAAAGGGTTTGTTGCTTTCTCTTTTAAAAAGAAGAAGTTCGCATGAATATGCCTGATTGGAGGATATGGTAAAGTTGACACCCGTAGGTATCGCCGTTGCACCGTTCAGCTCATACATTCCCGGCCTTACGCCGAAACCTTCTATGACATCATAGGGCTCCATATGGATCTCCGAGAGATTGGAGATAGCGGCTCTCATATCCGTTATGGTAACGAATCTGCTGACCGCATTCTTGTTTTCAAGAGTTATGGTCCGGGACTTTTCCGTGGATTTCTTGGAAGAGGTGCTTTTCTTTGAAGTGCTTTCGCCTGACGAGGTCTTCTTTACGGTCTTTTCTGCCATGAGAGTCCTCCATGAAAAATGAACTTCAGAACTTCTTAATTATATCATTTATTGCGATGTTTGCACATTTTTTAGCATTATGATAGTATCTTTGCCGTAAATATATCCTGACATTACAGGTGCCCTCATCCGGGCCGGATCCTAAGTGATACGGATAAAGGAGAATAGGGAAGCGGGTGAGATTCCCGCACGAACGCGTCGCCGTGTCGGTTTTGACTGTTCCATGCTCGTCCCGGCAGATGAGCCCATTGCAGCAATGCGAGAAGGCCGGAAACAGCCGTCAAAAACCCCAGCCGAAAGACCTGCCTGTAGTTAAGATCCAAAGCCCCGCGTAATGGGTAAGGGACCGAAGATGCACTTTTGCAGTCTGCATAAGTGTCTGTTTTGGTTTGCTTAACGCTCCGTGGGAAGACTCACGGGGCGTTTTTTAGCATATATCTCAGTATTAAGTTAAAGGAGTTTATGAAAAATGAAAAAGAAACAGACAGGACTTATCATCGGCTTGGTCGCACTTGTTGCGGTTATCGCAATTCTCCTTGTGATCTGGAACCTTAACCGTCCGAAGCCCCAGCCCGCTACCGAAACACTTGCCACCGAGGCAGTGACCGAGGTAAAAGAGGACGAAACGCAGGATCCCGCTCCCGCAGCAGAGGGAAGCAAGCACATCACCATCGAAGTTACCGGTGCTGACGGAAAAACCGTAAGCTATGAAGTAGCTACCGATGCAGAGTATCTCAGACAGGCTATGGACGAGGCAGAAGGCCTTACCTACTCGGGAACCGAGAGCGAGTTCGGTATGATGGTAGAGGTTGTTAACGGCGAGCAGGCCGTCTACGCAGAGGACAACGCTTACTGGGCATTCTACGTAAACGGTGAGTACGGACAGTACGGCATCGATTCACAGCCCGTTAATGACGGTGACAAGTTCGGCATCGTATATGAAAGTGCCGCAGGCTTCGAATCTGCAGGAAGCAAGAACATCACCATCGAGGTTACCGGTTCCGACGGCAACACCGTCACCTATGAAGTATCCACCGATGCCGAGTATCTCAGAGAGGCTATGGATGAGACCGAGGGCCTTACCTACAGCGGAACAGAGAGCGAATTCGGCATGATGGTAGAGGTTGTCAACGATGAGCAGGCTATCTATGCCGAGGACAATGCTTACTGGGCATTCTATGTTAACGGCGAATACGGAAACTACGGCATCGATTCACAGCCCGTTAATGACGGAGACACCTATTCGATCGTCTACGAAGCAGCTTAAGATGATCTCAAAAAGGCGGAGCTTCAACTCCGCCTTTTTAATATTTTCAGATTGGTAAATATTTTTCGTATCTTATATGAAAAAGGGATTTAGGATAATAGATATCGCATATATCGGGATGGCAGTCGCTCTTATAGAAAGCTGCAAAGTGGCACTTGCTTTCCTGCCAAATATCGAGCTGACTTCCTTCTGGCTTGTGATGTTCACTCTCTTACTGGGTGGCAAAGCCCTTTTTATCGTTCCCATATTCGTTGCTATTGAAGCATCACTCTACGGCCCTCATGTATGGGTCATCATGTATCTGTATGTCTGGCCCATACTGATGATTGCTTCCCTCATATCCAGAAAAAACGATTCAGCCCTTTTCTGGGCTCTTTTATCCGGTTTCTTCGGTCTTGCCTTCGGAGCCTTATGCACCCCGGCCCAGGTCATTTTCTTCAACCATGTCAAAACGCTGGAAGCAGGGCTAAAGGCTGGCTTTGCATGGTGGATCGCAGGAATTCCCTACGATGTTGTACACGGGATCGGAAACTTTACCATTATGCTGGTCCTATACAGACCTATCAGGATTGCGATCAACAAGCTGGGCTCTGCTCCGCCAAAAGACTGATGCAGTCATACGGCTGAACTTTTCGCATTGACGCATCCGAAAAAAACATATATATTATTGGAGTTGGCATGAAAATGCCGATATTGGAGACGTATCGAAGCGGTCATAACGGGGCGCACTCGAAAACTAATTGCTTTTTGGAGCAGCTGTTGCTGCAAACCATTGATTTTACTGAACTTTTGATAATTTAATTTTTACGAAAATGCTTTGTTCTCTCCTGTAGTTCTCTCATTTCTCCGAAACTCACCCGAGAGATTAAAGGAAGAACATGCTTTTCAATATACGCAGACGTATCGAAGCGGTCATAACGGGGCGCACTCGAAATGCGTTTGCCCTC
>JAFWUY010000035.1 GCA_017524035.1 Lachnospiraceae bacterium
ACCGGTGTTAAGATCGACATCGATGAGAGCGGAAGAGTTGATATCTGCGGAACCGACAAAGAGGGAATGGACAAGGCCATCGATATGGTCAAGATCATTACCCCCGAGTTCGAAGAGGGACAGGTTTTCAAGGGAAAGGTTGTTTCCATCAAGGAGTTCGGAGCATTCGTTGAGTTCGCTCCCGGCAAGGAGGGAATGGTACACATTTCCAAGATCGCCAAGGAGAGAGTTGAGCATGTCGAGGATTATCTTACCCTCGGAGATATCGTTACCGTTAAGTGCCTCGGAAAGGACAAGATGGGACGTATCAGCTTCTCTATGAAGGATGTAGCTCAGAACTGATAAACAGTTTGGCACACGGACGGGCCCGCTTATAAACGGGCCCGTTTTTTATCCGTCTTCCGCAGCCGTTTGGATCCGGGCTCTTAAAAATTCGTCACCCGCTCGTAAAGCCGGGATCGTGAGAACAGTTAACTGACATTTCAAAAGGACTTACATATGTTTGGTTACACTACAGTCAATAAACCGGAGATGAAGTTCAGGGAGTATGATCTGTACCATTCATACTACTGCGGTCTCTGCGCCGTTCTTAAGAAAAAGTACGGACTCACGGGTGAGTTCACGCTTTCTTACGACGGTGCATTTTTATGTACTCTTTTATGCGATCTCTACGATATGCAGGATGAGATATCGGACAGGAAATGCGTTGTTCATCCCGGTGTAAAGCATGTCATAAGGACCAATCCCGCAACCGATTATGCGGCCGATATGAATGTGCTCATGGCAATGTTCAAGTGCCGTGACGACTGGAACGATGACCGCAGGCTCTCAGCCAAAATGCTTGCAGGTATTCTTGACGGCAAGACGAAAAAGATCAGGGATCTGTACGGGAGCAAGATAAAGGTTATCACCGAAGCAATCGCCGCGATCGATGAGCTCGAAAGAAAGGGCGAGTACGATCCCGAGGAGATGGCTTTACAGTTCGGAAGATGCATGGCGGAGGTATATGCTTACAGACAGGATGAATGGGAGAAGTATTTAAGACCATTCGGAGACCATCTCGGACGTGCGGTCTATCTTATGGATGCGTATGAAGATATCTACCGCGACGTGAAAAAGGGCAGATACAATCCTTTTATCAACATTTATGAAAAGAGTGATTTTGAAAACACCGCACGCGAGATGATAACCATGCATCTCCAGGAGGCGTGCATCGCTTTCGAAAAAATGCCCCTTATCGAAAACGTCGACATACTCAGGAATATCCTTTATTCCGGAATATGGATAAGGTTCAACATCGCTGCCGGAAAGCGCGGCGGCGCTTTGGCGGATGAGGCCGGAAAGGAAGGAGAAAACAGATGACGGATCCTTACAGGGTTCTCGGTGTTGCTCCCACAGCCTCCGAGGAAGAGATAAAAAAAGCATACAGAAAGCTTTCAAGGCTTTATCATCCCGATTCCAACATGAACAAATCCGAACCGGAGAAGAAGGCGGCCGAAGAAAAGTTTAAGGCGGTTCAGGCCGCATATGAGGATATCATCGACGGCAAAGTCGATCCGAGAGTTTACAGGAATTCTTCATCCGCAGGTTCTTCCGCTAGGTCGTCCTACGGAAGAACTTATCAGGGATACGGAGCGGGCGGTACATCATACAGCGGTTACAGAAGGGATACATCCTCTGACTACGGTGAACCGGATTCGTATCTTGAAGCGGTCGCCAATCTGATCGCAACCGGACAGTTGCGTGAAGCACGTAATCTGCTCGACACACTCGATCCTTCGCAGAGAAAAGCAAAGTGGTATTATTACAGCGCGCTTACCTACGAAAGACTCGGAAACAGGACCCAGGCGCTCTATCATGCCAGAGCAGCCGCATCCATGGAGCCTTCGAATTCGCAGTATTCCGTACTTTACGATTATCTCACCGGCGGTCCTTTTACCAGAAGCACGCAGGACAGTGCGGCAAACTATACGGGATGGTATAATGACAGGAGAAACACTTACGGCTACGGCAATACAAGTGCCACCGCATGCTGCAATACATGTGTAAATCTGTACTTCTGTGCAAGCTGTCTCGGATGCTGATGAGAAAAGGAGGATACCATGGAAAACGAACTGAAGAAACTTCGCAAGTCCCTCAGGGCAACACAGACCCTGTGTATCCTCATACTCGTAATGTTCCTTGCCCTGATCGTTGTCATGCTGCAGGGACTGAGGATATTCCTTGACTATAAGAATGATATCGAAACCACCTTTGCGGTGGTAAAGCAGTTGAAGAAAGCCGATCTTCCGCAGCTGGCCGAGGACATCCATAACACTTCGGAGGCGATAAATGCGGTCGACTGGGATGCACTTTCCGCGCAGCTCAATGAGCTTGATCTTCAGGAGATCAAGACCACCATCGAATCACTCGACCTCGATCAGATCAATTCGACTCTTGCACAGCTGGATATCGATGAACTGACACAGACGCTGAACGAGCTTGATATCGATCAGATCAACCAGACGATGGAGGATCTCCAGTCGGCACTCGAAAAGTTCGACAAGTTTGGATTCTTCTAAGCCGCAGCCCGGCCCGGATGAAAAAACAAGGACGCATTCCCGCCCAATACGGTGATGCGTCCTTTTTGCCTGATCATATTCTTTTATGAAACGGTGGCTTACACTGTTTCCACTGTTTTATCATCTTTCCTTACTTGAGGTTGCTTTCGTCACAGAGCACCGTCTTTCCTTCTGCGAGGGATCTCTTCACATCTATGAGCCTCTGGTTTGCGCTTCCGCGGAATTTGAGGTTCAGATTTTTCTCTTTTAAAATGAATTCCCCGTCAACGATAACGTCCAGAAGGGGCAGGAGATTCTTTACTATCTCGTCATCCTTCGCCCACTCGAGGATATCCGTCTCGAAAGTGTATCCGCTGTAAAGCCAGATGGTCTTTTCCGGGAATCTTTCACGGAGCTTTTTGGCAAGTGAGAATACGAAGGGCCTGTTTTCGGGTTCCATCGGTTCTCCGCCGAGGAAGGTGAAGCCTGAGATGTAATCGGGTGCCATGGCATCCAGAAGGGACTGCTCGACTTCGGCGGTATAGACCTGCCCGAAGGAAAAATCCCATGTTTTGGCGTTAAAACAGCCTTCACAATGATGACGGCAACCGCTGACGAATAGGGAAACCCTTACTCCGGGACCGTCCGCAACATCACATTTTTTGATCTCGCCGTAATACATTTGTCATCTCCAATTTCGGCAGCGGATAAGCTGCCCGATAAACGGTGCAATATAGATATAACTATAGGAGACCGGCAGTTATTTTTCAAGGGCAAAAATGGGCTTCCGGACAAGCAATTTTTCACGGAATATGCTATAATATTACGATTTTGTAAAGGAGATAGTTATGGCTAACACATCTAAAAACCACGATGCTTTTCTCTGCCCCGAAATGGCAAAGCATTCCGAGGAAGTTGTAAGGCATCTCAGCAGAAATGATGCATGCTGGTGCGGAAGCGGCAAAAAGTATAAGACATGTCACGCGGCATTTGACGATAAGATCAAAAAGATTGCGCTCACCGGCAAGATCACACCCGATCACAGCATTCTCAAGACTCCCGGGCAGATAGAGAAGATCAGGGAATCATGCAAGATCAATGTTGCGATACTTGACCGTATCGAAAAAGAGATCCGCGAGGGAATGCCCACATCCGAGATCGATAAGATCGTTTACGATATGAGTGTGGAAGCGGGCGCGATTCCCGCACCGCTGAACTACGAAGGATATCCCTACAGCGTCTGCACATCCGTAAATGAGCAGGTATGTCACGGCTTTCCTTCCGACAAAGTCATCTTAAAGAGCGGTGATATCGTCAATGTCGACTGCTCCACGATACTTAACGGTTTCTTTTCCGATTCATCGAGAATGTTCTGCATCGGTGAGGTTTCCGAGGAAAAGAAAAGACTTGTAAAGATCACCAGGGAAGCCTGCTACGAGGGACTTAAATATGCCAAGCCCTGGGGATTCCTCGGGGATGTCGGCCAGGCGGTGCATGATTACTGCTACGACAACGGCTACACTGTAGTCAGGGAGATCGGCGGACACGGCGTCGGTCTCGAATTCCACGAAGATCCCTGGGTCGGATATCACTCTAAAAAGGGCACGGAGATGCTCCTTGTTCCCGGAATGATCTTCACCATAGAACCCATGGTCAATATGGGAAAAGAAGACATCGTAACGGACAAGTCGAATGGCTGGGAGGTTTCCACGAAGGACGGAATGCCTTCCGCACAGTGGGAGATAATGGTACTTATAACCGAGGACGGAAACGAAGTTCTCTGCTGGTAAAGGGTTTTTATGAGCAGATCGAGGATCATTCATCTCATTTTTGCACTTACGGCGCTGGCCATAACGGTGGCGCTGATCGCAAGGGTGAGGGGATGGATAAGGATCGTTTCACTCGGCGATATAACCGGCTCGGATGAGCAGATCGCCAATGTGGAATCGCATGACCATATCATGCCCCTTACGGATGAGGAATACAATCTCATACGCCAGAATGAGGAGACGATCCTGATCCTGGGAAATGCTCCCTTCGCCGACGGACGTTACGACGAAGAGGGGCTTGGTTCAATGCTTGAAAAGGCTTCCGGTGCCAACGTCATAAACTGCGCGGTAAGCGGTTCTTATGTCGGTATGACGGAGCCTTCGTTTGATTATACAAATAATCCCATGAACATATTCTCACCGTATTATCTTGCGTGTGTGGCATGTACGGGTCAGGACTATCTGCACGATCTTACCGAGTCGAAGAGGGTGCTCGGTTCTTCTTTTCCGGAAGAGGGAGAGGAGGTTCTCGGAACTCTTAAGGATCTTGATATAAAGACAGTCGATGTCATCGTTTTTTTCTATGACGGTGACGATTACTTAAGGTCAGCCCCCACAGGGCTCGACGATTCAAGGTATTCGGATCCGTTTTCAACCTATATCGGGGTTTTTTCATCCACGGTGGAGCTTTTCAGGACCTATGCTCCGAGGGCCAGGATCATAGTGATGTCCGCGCCGTATATGTATATCGTGACGGCGGACGGCTCACTTGAAGCCTGCGAGGATCATCCCAATTCCCAGGGGGCCGATCTTTCGGATTATGTGCTCGGACTCTACCGCATGTGCGTTGAAAGCTATGATATAAGCTTTGTCGACAATTATTACACGGGCATCGGCTTTGAAGGCGGGGATGCGTTTCTTACGGGCGGCAGATATCTCAATGCCGAAGGCAGAAAACTGATGCTAAGCAGGCTGATGTATGCCCTTACATATTATGATGCCGAAAACCTCGGAAATGTCGAATATGAAGGTCCTAAATAGCGCCGTTTTACTTGATGAAATAGCCGTTTGATAGTAAAATAATTACGATTGTGCCTTTCTGTTCATTTTGCGCTTTTGACTATCCGGGGGAGTATTCGTATGGAGTCAGATATAAGGCTGACGGAATACATAGACAAGAGCATACTGCAGACCATTCAGGATGCATTTTCGGATATGACCGGGCTTGCGGCACTGACTACCAATCCCGACGGAACGGCGGTCACCGAGGGCTCCGGATTTTGTCGTTTTTGCACTGAACTGAACAGAAAATGTCCGCTCGGAAATCAGCTCTGTGAATACTCGGATAAGAGCGGTGCAATGATGACGCACAGGACCGGCAGGCCAACCTGGTATTACTGCCATGCCGGACTTATAGATTTCTCGGCCCCCATCCTGGTAAACGGTGAGATGGTCGGATGCTTTGTCGGCGGACAGGCCCTGACTTCACCGCCCGATGAGGCGAAATGCAAGGCGCATGCGATACAGCTGGGACTCGATCCCGATGAATACTTTGATGCGATACGCGAGGTGAACATCGTCTCCGAGGAGAAGGTACAGAAGGCGATGGATTTCCTTTACACGATATCCGGTGTGCTTTCGGATATGGCGTACGGAAAATACACATCCGACAAGGCAAGTGCCGAGCTTGAACGTGTATCGCGAATGAAATCGGACTTTCTGGCAAATATGAGCCACGAGATCCGTACTCCGATGAATGCCGTTATCGGCATGGCGGAGATGGCACTCAGGGAGGATCTTCCCGACAGCGCAAGGGAATACATAAGCCAGATCAAATCCTCCGGCAAAGTGCTCCTTACGATAATCAACGACATTCTCGATTTTTCCAAGATCGAATCGGGAATGCTGGACATAAAGCTTGCGGAATACGAACCGGTCAGTCTTTTCGACGATGTGGCTGCGATAATCGCTTCCAAGGTTCTGGACAGGGATATCGAACTGATCCTGAACCTCAATACGAACATCCCCAAAAGACTTTACGGCGACGGCACAAGGATTAGGCAGATCCTTCTGAATCTTGCCAACAATGCCGTCAAGTTCACCGAAGAGGGACAGGTAAGATTCGTTGTTGATTTCTCCGCACTCGATGCGGATGAGATACTTCTCAGTGTTTCGGTTGAAGATACCGGAATAGGCATCAAGGAAGAGGATCTCGAGAAGGTATTCGAATCCTTCTCACAGGTTGATTCCAAGAGAAACCGCAGAGGTGAAGGAACGGGGCTCGGACTGGCCATCTCCAAGGAACTGCTGAACCTTATGGACGGCAAGCTCAATGTGGAATCCGAGTATAAGAGGGGTTCCGTATTTTCCTTCAAGCTTCCGCAGAGAGTCATTGATCCCGCTCCCAGCATGAGAGTAAAGGATCCCGGGAAATATCTCGTTATCGGTATCTTTGAAAATGAGTATCTCCTCGGCGGCTTTACCTGGGACGCATCAAAGCTCGGAGTTACCGCGAATACCCTCGCACCCGATGCGGACATAAACCTTGCGTGCGAAACGCTTGAAAAGAGATCGCCCGGCAGGAAGACATATATATTCATCGACCATTCGCTCCTCGATGAGGAAAAGAAAGAATTCTTCAGGACCCATCCCGACAAGACGGTGGTCGTTGTTACGGATTATTACACCAAAGTGGAAGCGGACCTGCCGAACCTCGTCGTTACGAAAAAGCCCATGTCCGCAATGAATATGGCTTCGATACTGAACCGCGGATCGTCGAAAACGGTCAGCGGGGATGATAAACCGGAGGAAATTCCCTTTACCGCTCCGGATGCGCGTGTCCTGATAGTCGAGGACAATGCGGTCAACCTCACGGTTGCGGTGGGACTGCTCGAGCCGCTCGGAATGAAGATATCATCCGCAATGAGCGGAAAAGAGGCCATACGCAAGATCGAAGAAGAACATTTCGATCTCATCCTGATGGATCATATGATGCCCGAGATGGACGGCGTAGAGACCACGAGGATCATAAGAAGGATGTATCCCGATTATGATGAGGTGCCGATAATCGCACTTACGGCCAATGCGGTAAGAGGCGTCAGGGAGATGTTCATATCCGAAGGAATGAACGATTTCGTACCCAAGCCCATAGAGCTTCCCGTGCTGATCTCCAAGATAAGGCAGTGGCTCCCGCCGGAGAAGATACTCACCATGAATTCCACGGTTCCCACGGAAACCGTAAGACTCGGACAGGTTCATCCGGTTGCAAGGACTTCTCCCGAACTCGATAAGGATGAGGCATTAAAGCTTCTCGGAAGCGAAAAACTTTTCAGGCAGGTCATAACGGAATATCTGAGACTTATTCCGGAGAAGTCCGGGAAACTGGAAAAGCTTTACCTGGATGAAAACTGGTCCGATTATGCCGTTGAGGTGCACGGACTCAAGAACGCTTCAAGACAGATAGGAGCGGCTGAACTGACGCAGCTGTGCGAAGAGACCGAGAATGCGGTGAACATGAGAAGGCTTGCATTTGTCCGCAAAGCGCACGAAAAGCTCGTCGCAATGTACAAAGGTTATCTTGATCTTCTTCCGGGATATCTCGCCTGATAAGACCGGAATAATAATAAAATTACAAACGAAACAAGAAATAAATTTTCAGGAGGTTTTTTAAATGTATTCGCTTGATGAAGTAAGAACAGTAGATCCCGAAGTTGCTCAGGCCATAGTTGATGAGCAGAACAGACAGAATTCCCATCTTGAGCTCATCGCATCTGAGAACTGGGTAAGCAAGGCAGTCATGGCTGCAATGGGAAGCCCTCTCACCAACAAGTATGCCGAGGGTTATCCCGGAAAGCGTTACTACGGCGGATGCGAGTGTGTAGACGTTGTAGAGGAACTTGCAAGAAACCGTGCCATGGAGCTTTACGGATGCACCTATGCAAACGTTCAGCCTCACTCCGGCGCACAGGCTAACCTTGCCGTACAGTTCGCACTTCTTCAGCCCGGTGATACCGTAATGGGAATGAACCTCGATCACGGCGGACATCTTACCCACGGTTCACCCGCAAACATTTCCGGAACCTATTTCAACATTGTTCCTTACGGCGTAAATGATGACGGATTCATCGATTACGACAAGCTTGAGGAGATCGCAAAGGAGTGCAAGCCCAAGATGATCATCGCAGGTGCTTCCGCATACGCACGCACCATCGATTTCAAGCGTTTCAGGGAGATCGCAGATGAAGTCGGTGCATTCCTCATGGTTGATATGGCTCACATCGCAGGACTTGTTGCCGCAGGACTTCATCCCAGCCCCATCCCTTACGCTCATGTTGTTACAACCACAACCCACAAGACCCTTCGCGGACCCAGAGGCGGAATGATCCTTTCCAGCGCCGAGTTTGCCAAGGAGCACAAGCTTAACAAGGCAGTATTCCCCGGAATTCAGGGCGGACCTCTCATGCATGTCATCGCAGCAAAGGCTGTATGCTTCAAGGAGGCTCTCGATCCTTCATTCAAGGTTTACCAGCAGGGTATCATAGACAACGCACAGGCTCTTGCAAAGGGACTCATCTCAAGAGGACTCAAGATCGTTTCCGGCGGAACCGATAACCACCTGATGCTCCTTGACCTCACTCCTTTCAACCTTACCGGTAAGGAGATCGAGGCTCTCATGGATGAGGCTCATCTTACCGCCAACAAGAACACCATACCCAATGATCCTCAGAAGCCCAATGTAACCAGCGGTATCAGACTCGGAACTCCCGCAGTTACCTCAAGAGGCCTTAAGACCGAGGATATGGACAAAATCGCCGAAGCCATCAGCATCATCGTTAAGGAGAGGGAAGCAGGCGTAGAAAAGGCTAAGGCCATCGTTATGGCACTTACCGAGAAGTATCCTTTGAACAAGTAATATAGACAGACTGGAGTTAAAGAAATGATTCATGTTGCTGTATTCGGATACGGAACCGTAGGAAAAGGCGTTGCGGAAGTCATTGACCGCAACAACGATATCGTATCCTCTGCATCCGGAGATAAGGTTTCGGTAAAGTACATCCTTGATCTCCTTGATTTCCCGGGTGACCCCAATGAAGCTAAGATCGTTCATGACGTAAATGTCATAATCAGCGATCCCGAGGTCTCGATCATCTGTGAGACCATGGGAGGAACTGGTGCCGCTTATAAGTTCACAAAGGCTGCTCTCGAACAGGGAAAGAGCGTATGTACATCCAACAAAGAGCTCGTCGCAAAGCACGGTGCCGAGCTTATGAAGCTTGCGAAAGCAAACGGATGCGCATATCTTTTCGAGGCGAGTGTCGGAGGCGGAATCCCCATACTCCGTACCCTTACCACGGCTCTTACCGCAGAGAGGATCACACAGATCGCAGGTATCCTTAACGGAACCACCAACTTCATCCTCACCAAGATGGAGGAGGAAGGCGCAGGCTTTGATGAGACTCTTAAGAAAGCCCAGGAGCTCGGATATGCGGAGGCAGACCCCACAGCGGATATCGAGGGTCACGATACGGCAAGAAAGATCTCCATTCTGGCAGATATAATGTCCGGTCATTTCACAGATTCCGATAATGTTCCTACCACCGGAATTTCCGGTATAGATAAGAGTGATATTGCACTTGCATCCAAGGCAGGCTTCAAGATCAGGCTTCTCGGCATCGCAGACAGGGCGGATGATGACAGCGTTTCCACCGTTGTCGCTCCTTTCATGCTTTCCAAGAGTCATCCTCTTGCGGGCGTGTGCGATGTTTTCAATGCGATCTTCGTTACCGGCAATATGCTCGGTGAGACGATGTATTACGGCAAGGGTGCAGGCAGCCTCGCAACCGCCAGCGCCGTTGTTGCCGATGTGATAGATGCGGCAAGAAAGGGCTCTTCAACAATGTATCCCGGATGGGATGATGTGCCCGTAAAGGCAAGAAATGCCGCAGGCGAAAAGCACAGATACATGGTCAGATTCGATGCCGGCAATTCCGATAAGGCAAGAGCGCTCTTTGAAGGAGCCGAGGAGATCGGTGTATGCGAAGGCAAGTTCGGCCTGATCACAGGACCGGCAGACAGGATCGACACCGGTAACGGCATTGTTGAGAATGTTATTGAGATCTACGAATAATTGATTTAAGAGGAATATGGAAAAATGGCAAAGGTAGTAAAATTCGGCGGCAGCTCACTTGCATCTGCCGAGCAGTTCAAAAAAGCAGGAGACATCATCAAGGCGGATCCCGAGAGAAGATACGTTGTTCCGTCCGCTCCCGGAAAAAGATCTCCCAGGGATACCAAGGTTACGGACATGCTCTACAACCTGTATGACAGCGTATCCGATGACAGGAATTTCTCCGAAGTGCTCAAGAATATCCGTGCAAGATATGACGAGATCATAGGGGGACTCGGAATAAAGCTCGATCTTTCCGACGAGTTTGGGCTCATCGAGAAGAACCTCAAGGGCGGTGCCGACAAGGATTATGCGGCATCGAGAGGTGAGTATCTCAACGGACGCATCATGGCAGCATATCTCGGATATGAATTCCTCGATCCCGCGGATTATATTATCTTTGACAAGAAGACCGATAACTACGAAGCCGAGAAGACATATAAGAAACTCGGCACCAAACTCTCCAAGGTGGAGAGAGCCGTCATTCCCGGATTTTACGGAGCATATGCCGACGGCACCGTTAAGACATTTTCAAGAGGCGGATCCGATATAACGGGTTCAATCGTTGCACGTGCGATACATGCCGATGTTTATGAGAACTGGACCGATGTATCGGGTTTCATGATCGCAGATCCCAGGATCATCAAGAATCCCGCCAAGATCGAGACAATTACCTACAGGGAACTCAGAGAGCTCGCATACATGGGAGCCGGAGTTCTTCACGAGGATGCTATTTTCCCCGTAAGACAGGAAGGCATCCCCATCAACATCAGAAATACCAACGATCCTAAGGATGACGGAACATGGATCGTAGGCACCACCTCCAAGAAATCAAAGTATGTCATCACCGGTATCGCGGGAAAGAAGGGATTCTGCGCCGTCAATGTCGATAAGGATATGATGAATTCCGAGATCGGATTCGGAAGAAGAGTTCTCCAGGCATTCGAAGAGAACAATATCTCCTTTGAGCATCTTCCTTCCGGCATCGATACCATGACTGTATTTGTACATCAGGATGAGTTCAGGGATAAGGAACAGAGCGTTGTTTCAGCGATCCGCAGAATGACCGATCCCGACACCATTGATATCGAATCGGATCTTGCGCTCATCGCTGTCGTAGGAAGAGGAATGAAGTCGACAAGAGGTACCGCGGGAAGGATCTTCTCCGCGCTTGCCCATGCACATGTCAACGTCAAGATGATCGATCAGGGTTCATCAGAGATCAATATCATCATAGGCGTTGCCAATTCCGATTTCGAGACTGCGATCAGAGCTATCTATGATATTTTCGTCGAAACAAAACTTTGATCATTTCCTGTTTTCAGATTTTTAAGGAGCCGGAAAGTTGAGCAGACACAAAAAGAAAAAAATAAAAGTTAATCAGGATACCGCTACTCTGAATACTTCCGAGATTGCGGCAGAGCAGGATAATCCCGAAGCCGCAGAGTCGGAAAGTGCCGGAGATACAGAATTCGAAGAGGCTTCCGAAGAAGTACCCGAAGCACAGGATGCGCCTGAAGCTGCAGAAACCTATGCGGATGAAGATACGGCCGCAGAGGATGCCGAAGTGACCGAAACCGAAAACTCCGCACCTGAGGCTGAAACCGATGCACCCGAAGCTGAGAAAGCGGGTGAGGCCGGGGAAGCCGCCGAGATCGAAGAGGTGACCGAAGCAGCCGAAGAGAGCGTATCCGAAACGGACGGCTCGGAAAATGCTTCATCCGATGATGCGGAAGAAAATGACGCATCAGAAGGTGCTGCGGGAGATTCGGCATCCGGAGAAGAGAAGAAAGAATCTTCGGGTAAGTCCAGAGTCAGCAGAAATGCATTAAGGGAACAGACAGAAAACGAGAGATTAAGACGTGAAGCAAGGCACAGGAGAAGAGTACGCCAGCAGGTAACCGCGTACATCATCCTCATCCTTATCATCGCAGTGATCGGACTCGGACTGTTCTTCGGTATCAGATACTTCGTCAACAGATCCAGGGCCATAAAGGAAGCTGAAGCAGCCGCAGAGCTCGCACTTCAGCAGCAGCTTGAAGAAGAGGCGAATGCACAGGCTGAGCCCGTAGAGGTTCCCGAGATACATACGGTTGATGAACTCGGAGATACTCCCCTGCAGCTGCTAGACGCAGAGATTGAAGCAGAGCTCTCGCAGATGACCATAGAGGAAAAAGTTCAGGGACTTATGTTCATAACCCCCGAATCCATCACTGGTGTTGACAGAGTCGTGATCGCAGGCGATGGAACCGCAGCGGCACTGAGTGATTTCTGCCCGGGCGGAATTGTTTATTCATCCAAAAACGTAAACGGAACCGACCAGTTTGCCACCATGATCTCCAATACCGTGAACATGGTCTCACGTCCCGTATTTTTCGCAACAAGCGAGACCGGACTCGGTGAATCCGGACTTATCGCATCAGGTGCCATAGAAAGTGTCATGACGCCCGCACAGGCTGCGGAGGGCGCCGATGTGGAAGCGGTTGTATCCAACGGTATCTCGATAGGCACGGGTCTTTCCGCAATAGGCATAGGAGTCGATTTTGCTCCCGTTGCTGACATTGCGGTAACCGCCGGCGGAATCGGAACCGATGCAACATACGGAACCGATGCTTCCGCAATAACTCCTTATGTGACGGCTATGGCTGACGGACTTTCACAGGGCGGAGTGATCGCGGCATATAAGTATTTCCCTTCGCTTGCGGCTTCAACGCAGGATCCGCTTCACGGAAGGGCACTCAGCGACAGGACCATCGAGGAGTTCCGCGCAAATGAATTCCAGGTATGGCTTTCCGCGATAAATGCCGGAGCGCAGATGATACAGATGAGTAACGTCATCTATCCTTCGATCGACAACGATTCACTTCCTTCAACGCTTTCGGAGAAGGCCGTTACCGGAGTACTCAGGGATGAGCTTAAATACGACGGAGTCATCATCAGCGGACCTTTGAGCGATGCAGCCATAACGGAGTACTATACCGCGTCTGAGAGCGCCGTAATGGCCCTAAAAGCAGGATGCGACATGATCTATTCGTCACCCGATCCCAGGGCTGCCGTAGAGGGCATTGTCGAGGGTGTAGCCAACGGGGTTATCTCGGAAGAGAGGATCGACGATGCGCTCATCAGGATCTACCGCATCAGATATGCGGCAAGACTTGAGGAACTCAGGGCGCAGTACGAGGCCGCCGCTGCGAATCTCGGCGTAGACCTTACAGGCGTAGCATATTAACCAAAATTACCCCGGGTAATTCCGGGGTAAAAAATTTAAGAGGTTTTTAGGGGAATAAAAAACTTCTCCGATGATCGGAGAAGTCTGAGAGCGACAGACGGGGCTCGAACCCGCGGTCTCCACCTTGGCAAGGTGGCGCTTTACCAACTAAGCTACTGTCGCATCGGTCTGCTTTCGCACGACAAAAGTTAATATACTAAAAAGCAGACTCGTTGTCAACAGATTTTTTTACTTTTCCTTTTCCTTCTTTTCGATGGCCAGAATACCTGCAAGTTTGGGCGATGCTTTCTTTTCTACAATGCTCCAGATCATGAAGGAGATCAGTGCACAGCAGGTGCCGGTGATGATACCGCAGATGACATCGGTGGGATAGTGAACACCGACATAAAGCCTCGAAAATGCGATCAGTGCCGCCATGATGATGGCCGGGATTCCGATCTTTTTGGGTCCCTTTACAAGGAAGACCACAGCAGCTGCAAATGATGCTCCGGAATGTCCGGAGGGGAATGAAGGATCGTGCTGTCTTTCAATAAGGAGCTTCAGGCCGTCAACCACTTCGTAAGGACGGATACGTCCGACATTGGGCTTGATGAGCACATTGTTGATGAGTACCGAGAAGACAAGTGCGATTCCTGCCATGATACCGAGCGGGCGGGTCTTTTTGAAGAAGAGCATTACGATCGCGATGAGGATCCAGAAGATACCTTTGTCACCGAGATGGGTTATCAGCTTCATGATGGGTGTAAGTACATCGCTTCTTACGTTCTCCTGGAGCCAGATAAGGAACTGACCGTCCCAGGGCATGTTTAAAAATGCGTCCATTAAAATATTTCCTTTCGATTTAGGCTTTATCCTGTATAGTCACAGGTTCAATGATAACACAAAAAGAGGTTTTTATGTACGATAATGTTCAGGTCATAATTCCGTCCTTAAATCCGGACGAAAAACTCGCAAAAACCGCGGCGGGAATGATAGAGAAGGGCTTTACCGACGTTATTCTTGTCGATGACGGGTCCGACGAGGCTCACAGAGGCGAATTCGGCAGGATCAGGGAAGCATTTCCGGACAATGTCACCGTTCTTGTCCATGAGGTGAACAAGGGCAAGGGCCGCGCAATGAAAACGGCTTTTGAATATGTCCTCAGGGAAAGAAAGGATTCACTCGGTGTTGTGACCGTCGACGGTGACGGACAGCATACACCCGAGGATGCCGCAAAGTGCATTGATGCGATGATCGAAAAGAAAGCCTTCATCATCGGATGCAGGGATTTCTCCCTTCCCCAGGTTCCCACGCGCAGCAGGCTCGGAAACGTCATCACGAGGAATGTTTTCAGGTATGTGTGCGGGATCAGGGTTTCCGATACCCAGACCGGCCTGAGAGCCGTCCCGGCAGACCTTCTTTCGTATATGACGGAAGTGGACGGCGACAGATATGAGTATGAGACCAACCAGCTTCTCAAGATCGGATCCGACGGAATTGCTTATGCCGAGGTTCCCATTGAGACCGTCTATATCGATGACAACCAGACCTCGCATTTCCATCCTTTCAGGGATTCCGCACGTATATACGGAGTTATACTGAAATTTGCCGCAAGTTCGGTGATTTCGTGTATAATAGACTTGGTATGCTTTAGGGTAATTCTTCTTTTTATCCCCAAGATCATTGCGGAAGCAACGAGGGGAACGATAGCCGGAACCGCAGCCAGGATCATATCCGCGGCCTGCAATTTCATTATCAACAAAAAGGCAGTATTTTCCCATAAAGGTGGTACCGCCAAAAGTGCCGTCAGATACGTGCTGCTTGCGATAGCGCAGCTGTGTGCGTCTCTGGGGCTTGTTGCTCTGTTTACACATCTCTTCAGCGTAAACAGCGACTGGCTCAAGACCCTTATCAAAGCGGTCGTCGACACTTGTCTGTTCTTTATAAGCTTTAAGATCCAGAGAAACTGGGTCTTTAAAAAATAAGAAAGGTTGTATCAGTAAAATGTCCAGTCGTAAAGAAAAGAGGTCCGTGACGGGGGCCCGTACCGCAAAGTTCGTATTGAGGGTTATAGGGAGATTTTTTGCGATTCTCGGAGTTACCGTAGCTCTGGTTCTGATTCTGCTTATCGGTGCATGCTTTTTGGCGATGCACGGTCCTTCACCCGCATTCAGAAGCCAGTTTGCAATGTTCGCATATGAGACCAGTGCTCTCAAATGGCTTCCCAAGCTTTTCATCGGAGAAGATGCATTTAATCAGATCGTGGCGGAAAACACCATGCCCGAAGCTGAGGACGGAACGGCTTCCAATACCGAGCTTATCCAGATCGCCGATCCCACGGAGGCTGACGAGAGTGTGAAGCCCATCGTTATCGAAGAGATCAACGGCGGAACCTATCACGGATATATGATGATAATACAGGATCCTTCGACCGTATTTGTCGGAACCGTGGACCAGTTCAGACAGGGAGACGGAGACGTAGTCAAGAAATTCTGCGAAAGATATAATGCCATAGGCGGAGTTAACGGCGGAGAGTTCGTCGACATGGGTTCATACAGCTATACCGCATGTCCCGTCGGCGGAGTTATCACCGAAGGACAGCCCGTCTACGAGAACAACAATACCGGCAAGTGGAATCTCGTATGCCTTACGGATGACAATAAGCTCATCCTGCTCAAGGGTTATTCCGTTCAGCAGGCGCTCGAGCTCGGTGTAAGGGATGCCGTTCACGTAAAGCATGAGACCGGACCGTTCCTTATCATCGACGGCGAGCCTCTTGAGGTTCCCAGCATCGATGTTTACGGCGGAGGAAAGAATCCCCGTACCGCGATCGGACAGCGTGCGGACGGTGCGATCCTCATGTGCGTTATCGACGGACGTCAGGCATCCAGCCTTGGCGCAACCTTCAAGGAAATGATCGATATCATGCAGGATTACGGTGCGATAAATGCCGCATGTCTTGACGGCGGTACTTCGACACAGATGGAGTACAACGGCATCACCGTTAACAATCCTTATTCGCCTACGGGACCCAGAAGATGTCCCACTGCATTTATCATCAGGAGTACCGAAGAGAACACCTCCTACGATGCACTGGCTATTATGAACGGGGAGGCGTAAGAAATGAGCAGAAGTGACGGAAAAAAGAGTTATTTCGGATTAGGTCTTGCAATATATTTCATTCTCGGATGCATAGGTATTTTCTTTTTCCTGCGCTGGTTCAACGGCTATCTGACAGCTTATGAAACATCACTTCCTTCAAACGGCATCGCCGATGTAAAGGAAGCGTTTGAAACCGGTGCGATCGAGAATGTCATGAGGGGCGATAATCTTGTAACCTCATCAACATATTACAACGTATTCGATTATGAGGCTCATATCAAGGAGCTGATAGTCGGAAAAGAGATCACCATCGAAGAATCATCACAGTCATCGGCAGAGGTTCCCAGGTATGTCATCAAGGCGGCCGGGGAGCCCGTTACCGATGTCACTCTCAAGGTCATCGGTCAGAATGATTATGACATGGATATCTGGGGATGCGATATGTTTTATCCCGATGAATACTGCATGTCGACCGATGTCTATACAATCACCGTTCCTACGGATGTTTCCGTATCCGTATCCGGGAGGACGCTTACTTCCGATGACATCATGAAGGACGAAAGCGGTAATCCCGTGGTCAAAGGTATCGACCTTATTCAGGGCGTAACATCCTATATGACCTATGTTCCCACATTTACCACTTATCAGATCTCAGGACTTTGGAGCAATCCTGTGGTTGAAGCGATGACTCAGTCTGGCGAGCCCGTTTCGCTTACTTGCGAGGGAACCAATTACAGTGCACCTCTTCAGACCGATGCCGATGTAATGGCAGAGATCAATGCCATCATACCCACCATCGTCGAGGCATACGGAAAGCACTTCATCGGAGTCAATTCGGGAGCCGTATATAATTACCTCCTTCCCGATTCGGAATACAGGGCTTCGCTCAGCACCGCGATGACGAATTTCTATCCCACATCGCACATAACCAGCTACGACTACTACAATGTCAGTGCGGATAATTTCGTTACATACTGTGATAACTGCGTTTCCGCAAATATCACTTTCGATCTGATCGTAAGGTTCAATTCCACCGCTTATCAGACCAAGAACGAAGGCAGTGATGCCGTATGGGTCTTCGTAAAGCAGAACGGAACATGGTATCTTGCGGATGTTCCCAGACAGGAACCCAGAAGTCTAGAGGATGCGGGTGTTACCGACTGAATTTTGGCCGGCCGGTAATGAACGGGGAGACGGTTTCTTCGTTCACCTGCTTTAATTAAACTGTGGCGAAAAAGGAGCGGACCTATGAAATTAATATTCGTCGGTGCGACCCATGAGGTCACCGGAAGCTGTCATTTCTTACAGGCATGCGGTAAGAACATTCTCGTTGATTACGGAATGGAGCAGGGAATAGATACGTTTGAAAATGTCCCTCTTCCCGTTCCGGAAGCGAATGTTGACTATGTATTCCTTACCCATGCACATATCGATCACTCGGGACTTCTCCCTCTTTTATATGCGAGAGGATTCAGGGGACAGATCTTCGCAACGGATGCAACCTGCGATCTGTGTTCGATAATGCTTCGTGACTGTGCCCACATCCAGATGATGGATGCGGAGTACAAGAACAGAAAGAACCGCCGTACCAAGGATGCTCCTCCCGTTGAACCTCTCTACGGAATGGAGGATGCGGAAGGTGCGATAAGAAGACTTGTTTCATGCCACTATGACACCGAAGTCGATGTATGCGAAGGCATCAAGATCCGCTTTACCGACATAGGACATCTTCTCGGATCTGCAAGTATCGAGGTGTGGATCACCGAGGATGATAACAGCAAGAAGATAGTATTTTCCGGCGATATCGGAAATCACAGGCAGCCACTTATCAAGGATCCCATTCCCACCACCGAAGCCGATTACGTTGTCATGGAATCGACCTACGGCGACAGGGATCATCCCGAGCCCGAAGGCGATTTTGAGGACATGCTCGCGGATATCATCCAGAGAACCTTTGACAAGGGCGGAAACGTTGTCATTCCTTCTTTTGCGGTAGGAAGAACTCAGGAGCTCCTTTATTTCCTCAGAAGGATCAAGGTCGGAAAGAAGATCAAGGGACACGATAATTTCCCCGTATATGTGGACTCGCCTCTTGCGGTTGATGCTACGGAGATCTTCAATGCAAACCGTATGGACTGCTTCTCCGATGATGCGATGGAACTTGTAAAGCAGGGTATCAACCCGATCTCCTTTGCGGGACTCAAGCTTGCGATCACCAGTGAGGAATCAAGGGACATCAATTTCATCGAAGAGCCCAAGGTCATAATATCCGCATCGGGTATGTGCGAGGCCGGACGTATCAGACACCACCTTAAGCACAATCTCTGGAGACCGGAGTGCACGATCCTTTTCGTAGGATATCAGGCAAACGGAACACTCGGACGCGCGATCGTAGAAGGTGCGGAAAC
>JAFWUY010000036.1 GCA_017524035.1 Lachnospiraceae bacterium
CTGTCAGGGAAGAAGAGAAGATCAAGGTCGAAAGGATACAGGGGAAGCTTCTTCTGATCGGAGCCGAGGACGATGTTCTGTGGGATACCGCCAAGTATATCAGGCGGATGGAGGCAAGACTTAAAGAGAAGGAAAGTGGGTGCACACCGGAGATCCTTATTTATGAACACGGAACCCATTTTATCTTCCCCGAGAGTCTTCTTAAATCGATGCTTCCGATAGGGAGCAGCCTGTTTATCCGTCTGTTCAAAGCGGGAAAAGACTACCCCACGGAATGCAAGAAGACCAGAGAAGACCTGGATATTAAGATTTCCCGTGCGATAAACGAATGGAAGAAATGAGAAGGGTTACCATGGAACATATATCGATCAAAAACATATGTAAGAAGTACGGAGAGGGCGAATCCGCAGTCAAAGCTTTGGACGACGTGAGTCTGGATATTGCAAAGGGTGAGATCTGCGTGATTCTTGGACCTTCCGGCTCCGGTAAGAGTACATTGCTCAATATGATCGGAGGGCTTGACCGTGTGGACAGCGGTACGATAACCGTTGACGGACTTGAGATCACATCTCTTGGCAAAAAACAGCTTACGGATTACCGCCGCGATAAACTAGGCATGGTCTTTCAGGCTTATAATCTCATCCGGGAATTGAACGTGATCGAGAATGTCAGAGTTGTTAAGGATATAGCAAAAGATCCTCTTGACGAGACGGAGCTCCTCAGGGTCTTGGGCCTCGAGAAGCACATGACGCATTTTCCTTCGGAGCTTTCGGGAGGACAGCAGCAGAGGTGCTCGATCGCAAGGGCTCTCGTGAAAAATCCTGCACTATTGCTCTGCGATGAGCTGACGGGTGCTCTCGATTCCGCCTCGACCAGAGATGTCCTGCAGGTTCTTCAGACCATTAACGAGCGGTATCACACTACTATCGTCATGATCACACACGACGAGAGGATAGCAGGCATGGCGGACAGGCTCGTTCGCATTAAGGACGGCAGGGGCGTGGAGAATACTACCAAAGAAAGACTTAAGGTGGAGGAACTCGGGATATGACACTTGACCGTAAAGCTCTCAGATCCGTTCGTAAAAACTTATCTTTCTATCTTGTCACATGTTTTCTTACCGTAGTGGCCGTGACCATGCTCACGGGCGCTCTTACGACCGCTGAGACGATCGGAGATAACTGTGAGGAGATATACGGAAACCTGAATGTCGAAGATGCGCAGTTTGTAACCGATCGGATCATAACAGACGAAGACATACTGAGGTATGAGACTGATTTTGATCTTATACTGGAGCGGCAAAACTATACGGACATCACTGAAGGGGATAACACCATAAGACTGTTCAGGGAGTCTTCCAAGGTCAATCTTTCGTGGATATTCGAGACGGGAGACGGTGAAGTACATGATGTGGTTCCTTCGGCTGCTCCGGACGGTAACGTGTATATTTGCAAAAAGTACGGAGATGTCAACGGGCTTCACACAGGAGACGGGCTTATCCTCGGAAATCAGACTTTAACTGTCGGAGGTTACGCTCTTCGTCCCGATTATTTGAATACGCTTAAAGACCTTACAGAGACGATAGGTGACTATTCCCGTTTTACGATAGCTTTGGTTAACGACAGGACCTATGAATCAGTCTTAAATTCAGATTCGTCTCTTACGGATAATTTATATTACAGTGTGATCTTTCATGACAGTGATAAGATCAATCTTTTCAGAAAAACTCTTTACGCCGACTACAGACCGATCGAGTATTTTAATTCGGATATGAACTCAAGGATATCCATGCTCAGGGGTGAGGTCATCATGCTTAAAGGTGAGTTTTCTTCATACAGCCTGATCCTTTTTATGCTCGTCACGGTCATCGTCGCATTCATGCTATCGCGTATCATAGATGGGGAATCGGTTAACATCGGTACGCTGAAGGCTCTGGGATATAAGGAGAGCGAACTTAACAGACACTATGTTCTATATGCGATGATCCCGTCCGTTATCGGAAGCATTCTCGGAGTTCTTGCGGGGATACCGTTTTCGAGGGCTTTCTCCGCATATTTCTTTAATGATCTCGACAGCTTCCCTTACAGTGTGAGATACAGCATCGTTATCATGGTCATTGCATTCATTCTGCCCATCATATTTAACATAGCGGTGACCGTTATCATTACCTCTGTTTTACTCCGCAGGGACGCGTCCGTGCTCATGAAGAAAGGAAAGACCGCGGGAAAGGTTAGAAAACTCTTAAGCGGTTCGGATCTTAAATTCAAGACCGTGTATATGTTCAGAGTTCTCGTGGGGAATCCAGTGAGGACCCTTGTGTTCATTATCGGCATGACTGTCGCCAGCATGATCATACTTCTCGGAGGAATGTGTCAGGACTCTCAGCAAAATGTACTTGAGAACGTCCTTCCCAACATGATGGGAGAAGCTAAGTATGAGACCGGACTTAAATCTTTCCGTACGGGAAACGTTGATAACGGACAGACGCTTATCGATGTCGCATTCGAGGTGCCGGATACGAAGATCGCATTCAATCTGATCGGATACGATGAGGACAATACCCTGCTGAAAAGAGAGTCTTTGTCTGGAGAGCCTCTCACATACGGCGGATACTATATGACAAGCGGCGCTGCGAATTATTTCGGTATCGGCGCAGGTGATGATTTTACATTTGTTCACAGGATAACAGGAGAAGAGACGACCGTTCGTATAAACGATATCATAGATAATGATGCGCTCCGCCTGGTGCTTACGAGCAAGGAAAACGCAGCTTATCTCGTGGGTGTATCTCCGGATGAATATAACAACATATTAAGTGCTGTGCCTGTCGATGTGCCATCGGAAGAGATACTTAAGATTGCGGATTTTGATTCCTATCAGGATTCCTTTGAGCAGGTCCTTGCCGCAACGAAGGTGGTATACGCCATCCTTCTGACGGTCGGGATCATAGTGTGTATCCTCATGGTCAATCTGCTCTCGGGCATGATCATCGATGAGAACAGGAGAAATGTATCAATGCTTAAGGTACTGGGTTATCACGGGCCGGAGATAAGCAGGATCATACTCCGCCCGAATCATTTTTTATTACCGTGCTGCTACATTCTGGCTATCCCGCTTACTATATATATGACAAGGCTCATGATGATAGGCTCTGCCGAGTCTTCGGGGGTTTATATCGATGTTGTGGTCAAACCAGTTACTCTGATACTGTACTTCCTTATAGTCGTGAGCACCTATATCGTGTCACTCATCTTCGGTAATCGTAAACTCGACAGAGTAGATATGGCAGAGAGTCTCAAGCAGGAAGATTAATCATCCGATTATAATATGAGCTTTTATGTGTTAAAAAGTGATTCCGATGATGCATACGACTACGATATCTTGTTATTATTTTACCCTTCTGAGGTTGAAGGTACTAATTTAGAGAGTAAATTGTTATCTTGTTTTGATGAGGTCGCAAAACACTTACTATACAGACTTTGCAGTAAAATCATCGAGGAAATTTAATAAAAATCTGAGCGACAAATTGAAGATTCTTCTTGCCATGCTATAATATCCGAAGGTAAATATGTCGATACAAATTTAATGGGCATATTTGGAGGTGCGAGATGTCGATTGCAAAAACGCAGACCTCTGAGAGCTTTCGATTAAGTGCATTGCTTTCATTTTCGGGAGGACTACAGGATGCATATACTTATAACGTGAGGGATGGCGTATTCGCAAATGCCCAGACCGGTAACGTGGTACTGATGAGCCAGAA
>JAFWUY010000037.1 GCA_017524035.1 Lachnospiraceae bacterium
ATCTGGTATCGGTATCGGTAAGTCCGTGGAACTTCTCGGGAAGTATCTGAAGGCTCTTGGAAAGGAGAACCATCTTGGTTGCATGAACGGAGATCTCTCCGGTCATGGTTCTGAATACATATCCCTCTACTCCGAAGATATCGCCGATGTCAGCCTTCTTGAAGTCTGCATAGGACTCTTCTCCCAGAGCATCCTGAGAAGCGTATACCTGAACTCTTCCTTTAAGATCCTGGATATTTGCAAAAGAAGCCTTGCCCATTACTCTCTTGAAGAGCATTCTTCCCGCAATTGAAACATTTATGGGAGATGCATCGAGAAGTTCGCGGCGCTTATTGTATGCTTCCTTCTTAGCCTGACGATATGCAGAGATTGTCTCGTTATCAGCACCCTCTGCAGGCTCTACAAGCTCAGGCTCTACATAGTCTTTAAGGATCTCTTTTTCATGTGCCTCGTAAAGGCTGATGACTTCATCGGTGTGATGGGTCTGATCAAACTTGGTGATCACAAAGGGATCCCTGCCTGCTGCCTGAAGGTCGGAAAGCTTCTGCCTTCTTACCTTGAGAAGCTGGCCTACGTCCTCCTGGGGAGCTTCTTTCTTGTTCTGCTGATTTACGTCTGCCACTTTGATACCTTAATCCTTCCAAATGTCGATGATCTTGAACTTAAGTACGCCTGCGGGAGTTTCAACCTTAACGGTCTCACCCTTCTTGCTCTCCTTGAGAGCACGTCCTACAGGGCTTTCATCTGATATCATGAAATTGAGGGAATCTGCCTGGGAAGATCCAACAATCTTGTACTCGATGGTGTCGCCGCTCTCCATATTCTTAACCTTAACGAAGGTTCCGGAGATGATCTCGGCATTCTTAAGGAGTTCCTCAAGCTCGGCGATACGATCCTCGATCTTGCCCTGCTCGTCCTTGGCTGCATCATACTCAGCGTTCTCGGAAAGATCTCCCTGCTCGCGGGCTTCCTTGATCTTCTGTGCGATCTCCTGACGGCGGTTTACCTTGAGATCATGAAGTTCGTCCTCGTACTGTCTGAGTCCCTCTTTTGTAAGCTTGTTAGTATCTTCCATTATTAGGTGTCCCCTTTCTGTCCTTATAAGAAGATTAAACGCACGGTGAACGGAATCTGAAGCTCTGTTCACTTTTTGCACTACGTGCAAGTACCCATTTTATCGATAAAATCGGCAATTGTCAAGAAAACGGGGCGGCCATGAAGACCGCCCCGAATGGGTTTTCTGTAACTAACCAAGAAGATCCTTGAGAGCCTGCATTCCGGAAACGTCCGTAGCGGCCTTGTTGGAATCCTGGATCTGGAGGTATATCTCCTTACGATATACGGGTACTTCTCTGGGAGCCGAGATGCCTATCTTGACCTGGTCTCCCTTTATTTCGAGGATGGTCACTTCGATGTTGTTGCTGATGACCAGTGCCTCTCCTTTTTTACGGGAAAGTGCAAGCATCTTAGTTGCCCTCCTTTCTGGCCTTGAGAATGTCATAAATGGGGAATCTTACGGGGTAGTCATTACCCTCGACGATTATCTGTGCGCCCTTCTTCTCATCGGAGTTGATGATGATGGGTCCCTGAAGGTTAACGGTCATCTTGGTGAGGTCGGTGGGAACGGTAACGGTTACGAGTACAACGATGTTCTCATCGCTCAGGTTTCCGAGATCGGAAAGAAGTTCTTCACTGACCTGGGGGTTATATGTCTCACATACCATAAGAGGGTTCATAACGGGCATTGCAAAGCCGGGCTCCTCTATGGACTGGAAATATCTGATACCTGCGTCGTTTCCCTTCTCCTCATCATGGATAAGAGTAAAATGCTTGAGATCGGGGAATCCTATGATTCCGTCCTCAAATGTAAGGATCTTCTCATCACTGATCTCTACTTCTCCGAAAATCTTGGTTTTGATAAGCATATGGTCTCCTTTCCCTTACAGATAATTAAGCAGAGTATTCTGCATTATCTTGCTTGTAGCCATCAGAGCGGCCTCATAAGTAACACTTGCGCTTTCAAGTCCGATAGCGACTTCGGTGATATCAATATCTTCGTTCTGGCTCTGAAGAGTCTCGAATGTGGTCTTCTGGTTCTGAAGTCTGGACTCGATGAGAGCGAGCTTCGAAGATCTTGTTCCGTTATTGGTGATTGCAAGGCTGGTGTCGTTCAGGTAACCCTGCATTGCGGTTATTCCCTGTTCGAAACGCTTCTGTGCGATGTCCTTCTGATAAGTGAATGCCTTGTTTGCGGCATCGAGCTGGTTCTGAAGGATGGTCCTGTCAGCAGCGACCGTTGTGGTCTCGAGTTTCTTTTCGATATCGGCAATGGTGGTCTCGAGGTCGACGACTGCCTGCATTGCATTCACAAGGTCATCTATCTCTCTTCCGATGCCGAGCTTGAAACACTCATCGGCGGTGGAATTGACTCTGATCGTGGTGTTGAAGCCTACGTCATATTCGATGGACTGTCTTTCCTGAGTCGTATCCAGGTAAGATTCATTATACCTTAATAATGAAGCGCTATCCACATTAAATGTATTTCCCATCATCTCGCCTTCCATGGATGCACTTCTGAAGAAGTGCTGGGGGCGAAGGTCTTCAGCCTTGAACTCAGTCTTCTGGTAAGTGATCAGGATCTGGGATTCGTCCTTATCTCCGGTGGTTGCATTGTCCTTGGTAGCCATCAGTTTATCGTAGATGTTCTTGCCGAGAAGCATTTCTCCGGTATCGGCTACGTAAATGATATCGTTATCACCGACCTGCGAATAAGGATCTGCGGTGGAATTGATATGCTGCGTGCTGGTCATTGTCTGAAGAGTTCCGGCAGCATCGTAATACTGTATTACGGGCTCTGTCTCAAGCATTCCGGTCTCATAATCATCAAAATCATCAAGATCGTCATATGAAAGCCTGAATCTGTAGCAGGTGGACTGCTCTACGGGCTGCTCGATGATGCCTGCGTGTGTGGCATCGTTGAAATTGGCAGCGGTCCAGGTAGCAATCTCGCCCTGATTTACATGGGCGACACTGTCGATCGCAGTTCGGTCGACCTGCTCGGTCATCTGGTATCTCATGTAGGTCTGCTTCTGGAAGGAAAGAGAGGTGTCGGTTCTGTATCCGGTGAATACATATCTTCCGGCATAGTCCGCATCACCTGTCTTGTAGATCTCACTTGAGAAAGCCTTGAGCTCTTCGAGAATGGTATTCCTGTCTGAACTGGTAAGGTCGCCGTTTGCGCCCTTGGTGCAGTCATTCTGGCAGGATGTGATTATGGAAGAAAGGGAAGAAAGAGCATCCTCGGTTACTTTGAGCCAGCTTGTGGCATCGGGGATGTTCTTGGAATAGTACTGGGTTACCTCGGTAACATTGCTGCGCAGCCTAAGAGCCCTGATAGCGATAACAGGGTCGTCGGAAGGTCTTATTATCTTCTTTTCCGATGAAAGCTGGCTGGTGAGTTTGTCTTCGAGGATCTTATTGGTGTTGATATTGGAGAGGTTGTTCCTCTGCATTATCTTATTGGTAATACGCATATCTGCCTCCTGCGGGTTCTCCGCTCTTGGTCAGACATCCCTGTCGAACTGTGAGTGAAGGTTCCTTCCTTCACTGTGTTTCATTATACTCCGGTTTCGAGGATCAGTCTCTTGTATATTTCCTGGAAGACCGAGATCATCTTGGAGGAGAGATTGAAAGCGTTCTGGAACTTGACCAGGTTAACGGCTTCTTCGTCCTCATCCACTCCGGATACGGAAAGTCTTACGTTTCCGATTGCCTGCTGAACCGATTCATAGCTTGCAACTCCGGTATTTGCCGCTGCCGCACCGAGAGCCACATCTGAGAGAACACCCTCAAGGAATCCGGATGCCGTGCTTCCCCTGAAGGAATTGATATCTCTTTCGCTTGTCATGTCCTTAAGTGCTTCAAGGAGATCGTTCTGCTCAACGCCGTCGCCGGTCTTGAACTTATTGGTCATAAGAGTCGGATCGTTGACCATTGCGGTCAGGATCGAGAAATTCTCTGCGGTGAGCTTGTAGTAGCTGTCGTCCGTAACATCTACCGTAATGCTCGTTCCGTAAGTCGACTGCTTAACGGTATCGACCTTTGATGAATATGCCCTCATAAGGGTGTCAGCTCTCCAGGTTCCCGTCTGGTCCGGGAAGAAATACTGCTGGTCTTCTGTGGGCATATTTCCCGTGAACATTATCGTTCCGGTATTGTCATTACCCTGCTTGAGGATGTCGTTGAACTTCTCTGCGAAGGTCCTTACCCACTCGTTGAGCTGGTTCATGTAGTAGGGGATTCCCTCGTACTTGATGTTCTCACCTATCTTGGCGGGCTTTCCGACACGGTCGTTGGTGACATGTCTGGGATTGAGCTGCTGCTCATTGCTGAGAACGAACTTATAAGTATAGGTTGCGTTTCCGCTCGCATCGATATCTACGCTGTAGGACCAGGAATCGTAGTAGAATTCGGTATTTCCGAGGTTTATGATTCCACCCTGGTCGGAAAGATTACATTTATTGAGGTCAGTAAGGTAATCATTGGATACCTGTACGGTTACGGTATCGTGATCTCCGGTATCGGGGTCGCTGTATCCGTTAACCTGGGTATCGATAACGGTTCCGTTGAAGAATTCTCCGTTATTACCGTCCCTGAGTTCTACAAGTCCCCTGAGTTCTCCGCCGAGTCTTGCGTTGGAAAGCTTGAACTTCTCGCCGTTCTCCCAGTAGACATCATAGAGGCCGTTGATATCGGTCATGTTGACCTTCTCAAAATCCTCCCTTGCCACGCAGGTAAGATCGTTGTGCTCCTTGGCATCTACAAGTGCCTGTCCGCCGGCGATCTTTACTATATATCTGTAGGCTCCGGTCTCTCTCTCGGGATCGTTCTTGTCATATACGGGGAGCTCTTCGGTCTCGACATCGACTATCTCGGAAAGTCTGTCGACGAGGAGGTCTCTTCTGTCCCTGAGCTCATTTGCCTTCTGACCGCCCATCTCTATGGTCGTGATCTGCTCGTTAAGGGTTGCGATCTCGGTGGAGATGGAGTTGATATCGTCTATCTTGATCTTGATCTCGGAGTTTACATCCTTCTGAACATTCTGAAGGTTTCCGACGATCTGGTTGAAGTAATCGGTAAGCTGTCCGGCATATCCAACAAACTGGCTCTTTGCACTCGACGATCCGGGATCCTTCATGATCTCCTGGAGAGCGGTGGTCATGAGCTTGTCGTAGATCTGTGAAAAGCCGCCGTTCGTTCCGCTGTCATAGAAATAATCTTCAAGCTCTCTCATGTAATACTGCTTCATGTTGTATTCACCGAGCTTGGAGTTGTTGTTCCAGTACTTCTGGTCGTAGAATCCGTCCCTTATACGCTCAACGGAAAGAGTGTCGACGCCTGCGCCGGCACATCCGTAGGTCTGGAAGGTACGGATGGGAAAGGCTGCCTGGGTATCGACCGCCTGTCTGCTGTAACCTTCAGTCTGCACATTGGCTATATTATTGGCTGTGGTATTCAGATTCGCATTGGATGCGAGCAATCCGGAATATGCGATATTTAATCCAAAGAATTGTGAACTCATGCAAAGTCCTCCTACGGTTTCACAATAATTATATCGGTAAAAAGAAGGGGAGACTTAAGGTCTCCCCGCTTAAATTTGCGTAAATATGTGTCTTTTCGGTTATTTTTTCCTTTATCAGGTAAGGCTGTTGAGAAGATGTGAGATCATCTCGTTAACGACATTGATGAACCTCGAAGAAGCGTTGTAGGCACTCTGGTATTTGATCATGTTGCTGAGTTCCTCGTCGCTCGAAACCGCTTCCACCTGGTCCCTTGCACTCTCGGCTGCGGATACGGTCTTGGCCTGGTTCTCGTAGATGCTGTTGTACATATATCCGGAATTGGATACCTGTGAGACCAGATCGCTGTAGTAATCGTTGAGGTTGACCTTCTTGATGACCGTGGGGTTCAGGGTATATTTCTCATCGGTGAAGACCTTCTTGAGGGCCGCCATGGTCGCGATATCCTCCGAACCGTCCTTGAGCCTGAAGCCAAGGAGTGAAGGTGTCTGAAGAAGGTTCTGGTTGATGCGGGTATTGGACACGGAGTACAGGCTGTACTTGAGGTCCGCAAGAGCCGACTGGTCGACAACATTTCCGTTTGAATCGACAACCTGTCCGCGGCTGTTGAACCTGGGCATCTCCTCTTCGTTGAATACCCAGTAGCTGCCGAGGCCGGATGAGCTCAGGTCGTACCTTGTATATCCGTCGGTAGTGGACTTCTGGAAAAGCTGGAGGGGCGAGCCGTCCGCACTTTCCATATAGTTGAAGCCGTCATCCGTATCTTCGTAGATCTTGTATTCTTTTCCGTCATATGCCTTGGGATCCGCTGCTTTGATGGCGTTATATATGGCAAGATCCGCGGGGTCGTAGTAATCGGGCGCATTGGGGTTGGTAGTCTGGGTGGCTGCAGTGGGAGCCGCGAGGGTCTTTACGCCTGCTGCCGTCTCGAGAACACCGTTGACTGCGGTAACAACATTATGGATCAGCTGGTCGAATTCGGCCTGTATGTTCATAAGGACGGAGTCCTTGATGTCGTCATAGAACCTGATATCGGTATAGTCGGCCCTGTGGTCGCCCCTTGCATAAAGAAGGCTTCTGAGCTTTCCCACATCCGTGCCGTTTTCTCCGGATATCTCTCTGCTGAGGTCGAAAACATGAGCGGCTTCGATATTGTAGATACGGTCGCCCTTCTTTCCGTCATAGGAAAAGATGGTATTGTCCGTATTCTGAGGATTTCCTCCGGGAGCTACGGTGTAATTGGAATTCTGGGGCCAGTAAGGGGTATAGAAGCCGGTCTGGGAATCGATGTCGATCCACATTTCAAAGCAGAGGGATCCCTTTACGAAATCCTCGCCCTCGATCTGGACCGAAACGGCGCCGTACTGGTCCTCGGTATAGGATATATTACACATGGACGCAAGCTTATCAAGAATCAGATTCCTCTGGTCCCTGAAATCGTTGGCTTTTTCCTGTCCAAGTTCTATTTTCTGTATGGTGGTGTTGAGCTCAAGGATCTGCTTGCCGTATTCGTTGATGGTCTTGACGTCCTGAAGTACCTGGAAATTGATATTGTCCTGGTATCCGGCAAGATCGCTGTAAACGGACTGTGCACGCTCAAGAAACTCAGCTGCCTCACTTACAAGGGCACCCTGAGTAACGGAATTGCAGGGATCCTTGGTCAGCTCCTGGACTGCGGTCCACAGATCGGACATGGATTCCTGAAAAGAAGCACCGTTGAGCTCACCGAGAAGATCTTCGATCTCATTTAAGGTATTCTTGGATACCTCATAGAATTCCTGTCTTCCGAGCTCGGTGCGGTATGTTTTGTCAAGGAAATAATCCCTAACCTGTTTTACGTTAGAATAATAAACTCCAAGACCTGACTGCTGATAAGAAATAGCACTTCCTGTCTTGGAGATCGTTATATATCTTCTGTCGTCAAATTCTACCTGTTGTCTGGTGTAGCCTTCGGTATCAGCATTGGTAATGTTGTGGGCAACGGTGTTTAACGCGTTGTTGCTGGCCTGAAGTCCCGAGACACCCAGGGAAAGGTCACTCCACAGGGACATATATGATCTCTCCTATTGCTTAGCGTCAAAGTTACCTCTGGTCACTCCGAGGGTTCCTCCGGTATAGGCGCCCTTTGAATAATTGGCAGTTTCGGGGGCGGCCTTCAGTGAATTGAGCAGGTTAAGCTCAAAATCCACCAGTTCAAGCGAACTCTTAAGGAGCTCACTGTTCTGCTCATTTACCCTGGCAAGCTCATGGGTCAGTCCGGTAAGCCTGTCATAAACTTCTGACAGAGCCTTCTGTTCAGCCGGAGTCCTTTCGAGCAGGCCGATGAGAGTCTTCAGTTTAAGTTCGTTAACATCCCTGTTAAGTACATTCGCGATGTCGGCAGTTACCTTGGACCTTGTGTTATCAAGGTTCTGCAGCCTGTCGGCATGCGACTGTTCATCTTCCGTGATCTTACCAAGCGCATCGAGATCCCCGGCAACGATCACCGGGGTTTTTGAGCGTGCAAGCCCGAGAACCGTCTCAATTTCGTTACATTCTTCCGTAAGTATGCTGATGAGATTCTCTACGAGACTTGCCACTCTTTACCCCAATTCCTGATATTTCTGAAGAAGTTTGTCAGCAAAGCTGCCTGCGCTGACGTTGTAAGTTCCGTCCTGGATCTTGGACTTGATCGAATCCACGAGATCGGTTCTGACATCGGGAGTAGCTGCAAGAGCATCCTTGGCAGTCTTCATGTCTTTTCCTATGCTGCTGATGGACACCTTGTCGGTTACGACACCTGTGTTCTTTGCCTTCTGTGTATTCGAAACCCTTGAAGTCTGATACAGGCTCTGGATCTGCGAATAACTTTCTATACGCATCCGGTTTTGCCTCCTTTTTGTAGTATTGCAGGGCATATTCTATGCCTTACACCTACTTTATCGGAATGAAGCAATCAAAACTTTACACTTTTTGTGAAAAATTATGAAAAATCGGCCCGGACACACAATATATATGTCTCCGGGCCCCTGAATTCATTATGCGGCATAAAGATCTGTGAGGAAATTAAGTGTATTTTCCTCAAGGAAATATACCCTGTACTCTTCCCTGGTGAGCTGGGTAAGAAGTTCGTCCACCGTGACGCCGTAGCTCTCCGCATACTCCTGAAGGGAAGCCTCGAACTCCTCATCTGTCTGAAGGAGATTGTTTTCCGAAGCGATGATGTAAAGAGCGGCATCGTTTACAAGCTGGGGACGGCTGAACTCCGCAATATAGCTGTCAATGGTATATCCGTAATACGAAAGCAGGGTTTCCGCATCGATCCCGTACATATCCGCGTTGCTCTGTACAGATTTGAGAACAAGTGCATCATATGCATCCACAAGTTCCTGGGGGAAAGCTGCCTTTTCGGTAACTATGGTTGAAAGATTCTGGGTGATGATGGCCTGTATGTTCTCCCTGTCATACGCCTGAACCTGTTTGATGAGTTCCTCACGGCACATCTCCCTGAGATCCTCTTCGGTCTCGATGGGATCGGTTCCCTCATCACGGTTTTCATTGGCGGTTGCAAGGATGGAATCGATGGTAACGATTCCGTTTACGGTGCAGGTAAATACAACTTCCTGGCCCGCAAGCTCCTCCGAATGGTATTCCTCGGGGAAGGTAAGGTGAAGGTCGATCTCCTCACCGGGCATAACTCCTATCAGCCCCTCCTCAAATCCGGGGATAAAGGTTCCGGATCCGATCTTGAGAAGATATCCTTCGGCGGTTCCGCCCTCAAACGCCACTCCGTCCTTGGTCCCGCAATAGTCGAGGCTGACGGTGTCGCCGTCGTGAACCTCCCTGTCGGTCGCATAATTAGCCGGATCCACCTGGTTCGCATACTCGTTGATAAAGGTCAGATATGCGTAATCGATATCCTCCTCGGTAAGATCATAGGGCTCATAGTCGATATACATGGAACGGTAGTCGCCGACCTCCACGTACTGGCTCATATCGTAGTCAAATACGGTAACGGCTTCGCCAAGGTCGCCGGTAACGGGCACCGGAGTGTTATTGCCGGAAATATCCGAAAAAACATTCTCTTCTTTGCCGCATGCGCTGAGACTGAGAAGTGCAGTTACCATAAACAATGCAACAAGTCTTTTTTTCATAACATGATCTCTTTCTGAATAAAACTACATAAATATATGCGTATCAAACGCAATTGTACCACCTCGGAGCCTTGCATACAAACAAATTATTGATAACAGAGCCTTTGTTTGCTACAATGCATTTTTGAAAGAGGTGACTTATGGGTAAAGCAGCAATAATAGCAATCATATTTCTTGTAGTACTTATAGCGATTCTCATTGTCCTGTATTTTGTCGGAAAGAAAATGCAGAAGAGGCAGGACGAGAACAATGCCATGCTTCAGGCCAATAAGCAGTATGTCTCCATGCTGATCATAGATAAGAAGCGTATGAAGATAAAGGAAGCCGGACTCCCCCAGGCGGTACTGGACCAGACACCCAAGGCGCTTAGAGGCTCCAAGATGCCCATCGTAAAGGCCAAGATCGGTCCCCAGATAATGTCACTTATCTGCGATGAGAAGATCTTCGAAGACGTTCCCGTCAAAAAGGAAGTAAAAGCCGCAGTCAGCGGTATCTACATCCTCGAGGTAAAGGGCCTTCACGGCAAGACCGTCGTTGAAAAAGCTCCCAAGAAGGGCTTCAAGGCATGGGTCGACAGACTTCAGGAAAAGGCAGGAGCAAAGCCCATCAAATAATCCGGGGCATTTCATAAGTACAAAACAAAGCGGACCTTCGAAAGGTCCGCTTTCTTATATTCTATCCTTGGTGAACAAGGGGACGGTTCCTCCGTTCACCTTTCTTCATTTTCTTTTCCCGTACAGGGCATTCATTGTTTCTTCCTCGCGTTCCATACGGATCTGGCGGATGATCGACCTGCGCTGGTTATCGATATGCTCTCCCGCAGCCTCCGCCGCGATCTCGGCATTTCTCTTTTCTATCGCATTTACGATCCTTCTGTGCTCCTTTACGAGGTTGTCATGGCCCGAAGAATCCTTGATGTACTCATATCTGTATCTGTACATGGGAAGCGACAGTGAATCCTCGAGACTGATGAGCCTGTCGTTTCCGGTGGCGCTGATGATGACATTGTGAAATTCCACATCCGCTTGGGCAATCACCCTGCTGTCATTGGTCTCGACCGCCTTTTCAAAGGCATCACGGGCTTTCTTGAGGTCCGATATTCCCTCCGGGGTGATCCTTTCGCACGCGAGCTGGACGCAAAGGATATCGAGAGCCCTTCTAACTTCCAGCACATCCGACATGTTCTTCTCGGTAATCTGAGCAACCATCGCACCCTTTCTGGGTATCATGGTGACAAGACCCTCGAGCTCGAGCATACGTATGGCTTCCCTGATGGGCGTGCGGCTTACCCCGAGCTTATCGCCGAGGTGAACCTCCATAAGTCTCTCGCCTGCGGGGAGTTCCCCCGTAAGAATCGACTGTCTGAGCTTGTTATATACGGAATCCCTTAATGGCAGGAAATCCTCTTCCTTGGCCTTAGGCATGGATCAGTCCTCCGATACATTGTGATTGTATACATAATACCACTGATTGTACTGATTTTAATACAATTTCTTTAATGTCGTTACAAAACTTTCTTTTTCTGCGGCAAGATGCGCATTTCTGATCTCATCCACGGCTTTTGCGGCCTTATCACTGTCATCAAAGAAAGCAAATACGGTGGGGCCGGATCCCGTCATCAGGGTTCCGATTGAGCCTCTCTCATCAAATATCTTCTTGATCTCCGTGATCTCCGGGCAGCGGGGCTCCGTGACATATTCGAGGACATTGCCCAGATACTTAAGAAATCCCGTTCCCGTGCATGTTTTCATCGAATCAAGCATCGCATCCACATCGGGGTGGGCTATGTTATCAAAAATCTCATCGAGTGCCTTGTAGATATTCCCCGTGGAGACTCCCTTTTCCGGTTTTGCAACGGCCAGAATATATTCGGGAAGCTGGGTAAGCTTTGTCAGCTTTTCACCGATGCCCTCGGCGAGCACGGTTCCGCCCTCGACGCAGTAAGGTACATCGGCGCCTATCTTTACTCCGAGTTTCCTTAACTCGTCCATACCGAGGCCGCAGTCAAAGAGCCTGTTCACACCGCGAAGTGTAGCAGCCGCATCCGAGCTTCCTCCCGCCATGCCCGCAGCTATCGGGATATTCTTATCAAGGCTGATCTTTACGCCTTCCTTGATGCCGCATTTATCCGTAACGGCCTTTGCAGCCTTATAGATCAGGTTATCTTCATCGGCCGGAAGGTCGCTTCCGCCCACATCGATGCTTATACCTTCATCCGTCTTTTCGAAAGTCAGCGTATCCGAAATATCCACGGTCTGCATTATCATCCTGACTTCGTGGTATCCGTCCGGTCTTTTTCCGGTAACATCAAGACTTAAGTTTATCTTGGCATATGCTTTTTCGGTGATCATATGATTCCTCCGCTAGGACCTGTTGTATCCATTATAAACTGCCTCGGCTGTTTTTAATACATACAAAAAAGCTCCTCCCGGGTAGGTGGGAGGAGCCTTTCGAATCATGGATTAAAGGATCATCTGTTAAGATATTCAGAAGGATCTGTTTCGCCGGTCTTGAGTTTTTCGAATTTGTCGAGAACGGCGTCGTAGGTTTTCTGTGAGATCTCTGGAAGCTTTCCGCCCCATGTCTCTTCTGCCTGCGCATATCCTTTCTTGAAGGCTTCGATCATGCTGTCAAGCTTGTCCGGATCTCCGCCTGTAAGTGCCGTAGCGAACTGAACGATACGGTCGCTTGTCTTTTCAACGCCCCAATAACCATCCTCGGCGATGTCTGCCTGTGCCTGCGCCTTGGTCTCGGGATCGACCTCATACTCGCCATCCTTAAGGAATGACCAGATATCGGTAGCCTCTCCGTATTTAGTGGCCTGCTGGCCCAGAAGCTTCTCCACGAGGCTGCGGAGGCTTTCGGTCCTTGCATCGGCTTCTGCCTTAAGCTTGTTTACGAGATCGGTATTGGGTGTATAGGTCCTGCCTGTCTCAGCGGTCTGACCCGAGGGTTCGTATACCGCTGCTGCCTCTTCATTAGTGACAGCGTCCTTTGCGGCTTCTTTTGCCTTTGTCTGGGAAGTATAAGCCGAGTACGCGTTTGCCGCCTGAGAGGATGTAACTCCGTTTACATTCATACGTCTCTCCTTTCGCGTTATCTTTCGCATTATTCAATGCAAAAGAAACAAATCATCCATGATTACATTATTTATATCGGAACGATACCCGCAAAGATTAACCTCTTTTGCGTGAATATATTATACATCCGGCACCGGATACAAGGCAAAGCGAAATCAGTGCCATAAGGCCGAAAGGAGGTCTGAATCCGGTCTTGGGCGCGGGAATGATCTGATCGGGCGGAATATCGGGCAGTCCGGGAATGGACAGTCCGGAAGGTGATGAACCGCCCGAACCGGTTCCTCCGCTCGCTACTACGATATCCCGGGTTGACCAGGTGCCGCCTTCGTAATCCGCAACATACACGGTCACGGTATCTCCCGCCGTAAGCGAAAGTCCCGTCAGACTGATTGAGAAATTGTTACCGGATACACCGGTGCTGTTCATCGCCACAATTGTTCCGCCGGACCTTACCTGAACAGCTACCGCAAGCGCATTGGTTGTTCCGCTGACGCTTACCGCAGACGTATTACCGGATGCGGAAGTAATGGTTACGGCTTCGTTATATGCGCATACCGGAAAGGAAACAGAAATAATGAGCGCCAAGGACAAAATGATACCGAATATTTTTTTCATTTTTCAATCCCCCCGTTAACCATAGAACGCCATATAACCGTCCCAATATACGCCCTTACCGCTTCCGATCTGAATTCCTCCGAAAGTGGTTTCATCATCATATCCTTCATTGACGACCGTCGCATAGAAGGGATCGGCCTGAACAGGGCCCGGTCCCATATAAAACCCTATTATGAAATCCGTGGTTGCCAGGCCACCGCCATTAGCAGCGGAACTGGAGTATATTTTGTCGTTACCTGTCAGTATTCTTGTCGAATTGTCGCCATATGTAAGTACAAGTGACAGATCCGTATGAGTTCCCGTAGGATCATTTGTAGGATGGAAATATGTAGCCCAGACGATTATCTGTTGTGTTGAAATATCATAGTTTATTTCAACATCCGACAGATCATTTCCATGGAAAAGATTTACGGAATTTGAATCATCAAGAAACTGATAATTAATCAGAAGTCCAACCCTGTTGATCGTAAGCAATTCGGTATTACCATCCGAATAGGTTATCCTGACAGGTACGCTGCTGTAATAATTGGACCAAAATGTTATATTGAACCCACCATTATTATCGGATTCAATCGTAACGCCATCCGCCATCGAGGAATCTGCAAGCTCTACAGATGTGATTCCGTTTGCCACAGTTACAAGATCGGGATTGACCGGATGGATCATTACTGTCGTACTTCCGATATATACGGATACCGTTCTTCCGGTTCCCGTACAGGCAACGTTATCCATGTTAAGACCGTTCGGTAAATTAGGCTCACCGTCCTGCCCGACCGCAACATATGATTCACCCGCCTGCAGGATGCGGACTTTGTTTTCCTGCCCGCCCGGTCCTCCGGCATAATCGGCTATAGCGATCTTGTTACTGAACGAAGATCCGTTATATGCCTGTACAAATCTTTCTCTTCTCAGATAGGTGACAAAAGAAGGAGAGCCTTCTTCCGCGATATTCTCATTGCTTCCGCCGCCGTTTCCGTTGATCCTGACATTTGATACATTACCTGCAATGACGCATACGGAATGCTCACCGCTGGGATCTTCCGTATCAGAGTTTGTACTGTCATTATCAAGGTCTCTTACATAAAAAGCTCCGCCGCTCTGTACCAGAATGTAATTTATACCCGGAAGTGAATAAGCGGTACCCGTTGCGATCACGGGATTGTTTTGTGCATCAACGCCGAGCGTGACCGAATAACTGTATGAGGAACCGCTATATACCGATCCGTTTTTATATGATGCGGAATAGTTTCCCGGAGTGGTTGAGACCTCCGTATTATCATATATATACTGCACACCGTCGGCAATTGACATTCCACCGATCTCGAAATCTCCTTCAAGTGCGATTCCGTCCATGAATATCCTGCCGTATATTTCCGCCGCAAGACCTCTTCTTATATCCTCGGAATCAACATCGCTGTCACTGTCCAGATCGCTGTATGCGTAAATATAATTATTTATGGCATCTACCGCTGCCGGATCGCCCTGATGAGGGAAACCCAGTGCGATATGTATATCAAACGCTGCCGGCGGGTTGCTGAAATCAAATGTATACGTCCACTCTTTTCCGTTATTTGAAACGGTTCCAACCGCATCATCAGGATTATCACCGACGTTAGCCAACATTATATTTTCATAGGCGGTAGTCACTTTGAAATACAAAACACCATATGTTTCGGGATCAACGTCAAAATCCGCATGAAGACCCTCTTCGTTAAAATCCGGATACAGTTCATACATTGAACACAGTTCTGATGAATCATCCGTTATTTCCGTATAATCAGTCCCGTTTGCGGAAACATACAGATGCAGACCACCACCGGCTGCTTCATTTTCAAGCTTAACACTGTCTATATCAATCGACGGGAAGGTCGGTGGGGCGAAGGAATCACACCACTTTCCGCCTGTGTAAACAAATTGCATCCACTGAAAGTCTTCCGTGAACTCTTCACTGCCATCGGGTGTATACAGCGTAATTCCGGCAGGGAGGTTTGCGGCGGACTGCAACAGCATAAGTGCGCCTTCCGAAGGTGCAAGCGTAGTGACCGAAAGCGTTCCCCGATCTTCCCCGGCATCCATTATATTTACACGTCCGCCCGGGCTGATGTTAAGAGTTCCGATTTCGGCAGATACGCCCACTATCGAAAAATTGTACATGCAATTATCCTGCTGATTCTCCGACGGAATATCCACAGTGCCATATACGACTCCCGCTTCCGCGGAATAATCATATCCGGGAGGATTCGTTAAGTCATTATAATCATAATCGTCGACTCCAACGTCAACCGGGCCGTCCGCCCTGACCCTTAACGGGTTTATCTGGGTCAGGACCGCACTGAACAGGACTGCAGCTATCGTAAGATAAGCCAGGACAGCCTTTCTTGTATGACTGATATTGTTCATCTTCATACATCCCTCCATAAGAAATTGTTTTTGATACATGTAACAACAGCGCCTTGGATTATTAAATATTTCCAATCTTTCTAAATATTTATAATCAAGACTATAGTAATGTTATCGTCCGGCAGGTTCAGTACTAATTATCCCCCCGGGGATAATATCAGGTATCAATTTGGTATCAATCGGCGGTTTTAGGCGGATTTTGCCTTGCACCACGGGTATAAAGATGAAATAATTTTTCAAGAAAAAATACAGAAAGAACCCCGAAAAAAATGAAAATATCCATGAAAAAGAATTCAATAATACCGGCGCTAATCTATGGTCAGCTTTACGCATTGACCGGTTCAATGTTCACGACCATCATTTACCGGCTTTTTGAATTTTACGATGAACTGACCACCTGCTACATAACAGAGGTTTTCTTCTATATCATGCAGGCGATAGGAACAGTGCTTTATGCCATATTTATCAGAAGAAACGATCAGGCACTAAAAAAGCTCCCTCTTAATATCCTGATCCTTATTCCGTCCCTTTTCGGGATCCCGGCGATCATTTCCGGCAACGGGATCATGACCATCGTTCTCGGCGGACTGATGAATCTCTTTATCGGGGCTCATATATGTGCGTTTTTAACAAGATTTACCACTGATATGCCGTTTGAGGACAGAGGAAAGGCCTTTGGCATCGCATATGCCATCGGAAGCATCGGCACATATCTCCTTTCGCTTCCCAGCGGCGGGTCGGCTCTTACACAGGACTACATCATATATGTGTATATGGCACTTACGGTCATTTCTGTACTTCTTGTCACACTCTTCCTGAAGGATACGGCAATTGCCCCCATCGAGAAGGATCAAAACGGAAATCCTCCGCTGCTTAAGCTCGATAAGGGCGATCTTACCGTTCTTCTGCTCATTTTTATGATATATGTGATCAATTCGGTCGGGCTTCATTTTAAGCCGCCAAGCTCAGATTCCGTAAATGTCGTCTTTTCACGAGCTTTCTATTCGATAGGACTGATCGTTGCCGGCATCATCACCGACAAAAGCAGGAAAGCCGGCGCCATAAGTGCATTTATCGCTCTCGGCTTCTGGCTTATCAGTCCCGCTTTGATGCAGAGTGCCGGAATAACAACATTTACCATTCTTCCGGGCTATATATTCCTGGGATTTACCGGTATGTACAGAATGATCTGCTTCTCGGATCAGGCTGAAAAGGACAGAAAAAAACAGGCCATCGCTACCTTCGGCTTCGTAGGAATGCTTCTCGGGCAGGCAGTCGGCACCACAATAGGTGAGATCCTATATAATAAACAGCTCGTTCTGATCTGCATCACGATGCTGATGTACATATTCTACGGTGCCCTCTTTTTCATCGTGATGCCCTTTCTGTATCCGGATAAAAAGAATGAACTGGTCACTCTTCCGCTGGAGGACAGAAAGGCCCTTGCTTTCGAAAAGTACGTGCAGAAATACGGTTTCAATGCCAAACAGTCCGATGTGTTAAAGCTTCTTCTCGAAGGCGATTCCAATTGTGAGATAGCAGACAAGCTTTTCCTTGCTGAAAGTACGGTGAAATACCATGTGAAAAACATATTAAAGGTCACCGGATTCACAAACCGCGGTGACCTTATAGAAGACTTTAAAAAGGATACTTTCTGATACCGAAAACCTCCGGCACAAGCCGGAGGTTTATTTCTTTATTCCACACATCCTATTATTTCATTAATATTCGTGATACCGTGCCTTTCCAGGTAATCCTCAATACCCTCAACGCACTCGACCGTTGCGTACGGATTTACGAAGTTCATCATTCCAACGCTTACGGCGGTGGCACCTGCCATCATGAACTCGATCGCATCCTCGGCGGTCGCTATGCCGCCCATTCCGATGACGGGGATCTTAACCGCGTGTGATGCCTGGTAGACCATTCTGACGGCGATCGGCTTGATGGCGGGACCGCTCATTCCGCCGGTCTTATTGGCAAGGGCAAACTTCCTTCTTTCGATATCGATCTTCATGCCGGTGATGGTGTTTATGAGGGATATCGCATCGGCACCCGCATCCTCGGCCACCTTCGCCATCTCGGCAATGTTCGTTACATTGGGAGTCAGCTTCATGATCACTGGCTTTTTGGTATGAGCCTTGATCTCTTTGGTAATGTTCGAAAGAGCTGAGGGATCGGTTCCGAATGCGATCGCACCTTCCTTGACATTGGGACAGGATACGTTGATCTCGAGCATATCAGCCCTCGGCTCGTCGGAAAGTCTCTCGACAACCTCGATATAATCCTCAACGGATCTTCCGCAGACATTGACTATGACCTTTGTGTCATAGTTTGAAAGGAAGGGCAGATCTCTTTCACAGAACACTTCGATGCCGGGATTCTGAAGTCCGATGGCATTGAGCATTCCTCCGTAAACCTCGCAGACCCTGGGGGTGGGGTTGCCCGGCCAGGGAACATTCGCAACTCCCTTGGTAACGACCGCACCGAGCCTGTTAAGATCTACGAATTCGGAATATTCCATGCCGGATCCGAAAGTTCCTGATCCTTCCATTACCGGATTCTTGAATGTGACACCGGCTATGGTTACTTCTGTTTTGATCATATTTCCACCTCCGATGCCTCAAATACCGGTCCGTCCGTGCAGATGCGTGCATTTTTCACGTGGGAATGGGGATCCTCATGGGCCGTTTTCACGACGCATCCGAGGCAGGCTCCGACTCCGCATGCCATTCTCTCTTCAAGGGAAATGAACGCGGTCTTTTCACCTGCGAATTCCTTTATCGCCCTGAGCATGGGCATGGGACCGCACGCACATATGCAGTCAAAATCTATTCCGTTTTCCCTTACGGCATCGAGTACATTTCCTTTGGTACCGACACTGCCGTCTTCCGAAGCGACATATGTGTCAGAATACTTTTTGAACTCATCAAGCAGGAAAGTGTCGGAATTTCTGTATCCCATAACGGAAATGACCTTTACGCCTGCTGCCGAAAGTTCCTTGGAAAGCTCAAGCATGGGAGGAACACCGATGCCTCCTCCTAGAAGAAGTGCTCTGACAGGAGTGTCGGAATTTCCGAGTGTTTTTATCTTCTCTGTATCGTATCCGTTTCCGAGAACTCCGAGAAGGGTTACATCATCGCCTTCCTTAAGATGTGAGAACTCTTCCGTTCCCTTTCCCGCAACGCGGTATACGAGCCTTATGCTCTTCTTATCATCCGATACACCGCAGATACTGATGGGTCTCGGAAGAAGTGCCGACGCATCCTTCGTATATACACCGACAAACTGTCCGGCCTTCGCATCAGCCGCAAGGCAGGTTTCTATCTCAAGGTCGAATATTCCAGGGGCAAGGCATTTCCGGCTCAGGACCCTGCCTTCTGTTTTCTTTTTCATCCCATGATTCTCCGTAGCTTTATTTTCCGTAAACGATCTTACCTGACGCAATCGTCATAATTACTTTTCCGGTAAGTTTCCTGCCGATGAAAGGAGTGTTATGTGCCTTGGATGCGAAATCATCCTCGACCGTCCACTCGGCATCGGGATCTATGAGGACAATGTCCGCGGGACCGCCCTCAGCTATATATCCGGCATCAAGATTATAAACCTGCGCGGGACCTATGGTCATGACACGCAGAAGGTCCATCATTGACAGATAACCTTTTTTCACAAGCTCGGTGATGCCGAGTCCGAGCGCGGTCTCAAGTCCGATGATGCCGCTGGGTGCCTTGGTTATCGGAAGAGCTTTTTCTTCTGTGGTGTGGGGTGCGTGATCCGTTGCGATCATATCGATGGTACCGTCCTGAAGTCCCTTTATGATCGCCATTCGGTCGCGTTCGGACCTGAGAGGCGGATTCATCTTGGCATTGGTGCCGTATGCGATGACCGCATCATCCGTCAGAGTAAAGTGATGGGGAGTTGCTTCGGCGTGGACATTAACCCCTTCCTTACGGGCCTGTCTTACGGCCTCAACGCCTTCCGCCGTTGAGATGTGCTGTATATCCACGCTCACTCCCGTACCGGAAGCTATCTGAAGATCTCTTTTTATAAGTGAATATTCAGCCTCAGAGGGAGAACCGCCGATGCCGTAATGATCGGATGCTTTTCCGCGGTTTACTCCGTTATTTTCGATAAGCGAAGGATCCTCTTCGTGAAGGCTTACGGGGATTCCGCATGCGGCAGCCTTTAAGAATACCTGTGTGAGAATGCCGTGATCCATTATGGGAAGTCCGTCATCGGTAACGCCGACCGCTCCTGCTTCATGCAGAGCGGGGATATCGGTCAGTTCCTCACCCTTCATTCCCATGGTGGCATTGCAGGTCACATAGATATGTATGGGCTCTGCGGATGCCTTTTCCTGCATATAGCGCAGGGTTTCGATATTGTCGCACCTGGGATCGGTATTTCCCATCATGACCACGGAAGTATATCCGCCCCTGGCAGCGGCTGCTGCGCCCGTATGGATATCCTCCTTGGCGGTAAAGCCCGGATCCCTGAAGTGCACATGTACGTCGACAAGTCCCGGTGCCGCGATCAGTCCAGCGGCATCGATCACTTCGTCGGCATCTCCGTCTATTTTGCTGACACTGCCGTCAGTTAAAGGAATGATCTTTTCGACAGTGCTGTCATTCAGTATCAGATCCGCCTTCATCTGCGTCCCCGTCTTCGGGTCCGTCAGAAGTGCGTTCCTGAGTTGCAATCTGCTCACGTTCTTTCTTCTCCTTCAAGAATTCCGCCGCATCATCGGGGATATCGTCAAGGCTCTCGGAGCCGGTATCGATATCGAGCGGCTGTTTCCTAAATAAGATATCATAAATCACGGGAACTATAAACAGCGTCATAAGGGTAGCATAAGCAAGGCCGCCTATGATCACGATTCCCATGCCCTTTCCGAGCTGTGAGGAAAGGGAATCTCCTATGCAGAGGCTGGCCTCGGCAAGGATCGTCGTCATCGCGGTCATCAGGATGGGACGCATTCTGGTCTTGCCTGCGGCGATGAGCGCCTCGTGTCTTGAAAGCCCGCCTTTTCGGAGCTGGTTGGTGTAGTCAACGTATACAATACCGTTATTAACAACGGTTCCCATCAGCACCATAAGTCCCATCAGGCACATCATGGATATGGGCTCCTTCATGATTCTTAGTCCGAGGAAGCCTCCGGTAAATGCCAGAGGGATCGTGAACAGGATGATGAAGGGAGAAAGAAGGCTTTGGAACTGCGCGACCATTATCAGGTAGACAAGCACGAGTCCGAGCGCGAGGACGAGTGCCATCTGGCTTATCATCTGGGTCGTGGTCTCGGTCTCGCCGCCTATGTCAAGCGTATAGCCGCTGGGTAGTTCATACTGTTCAAGCTTGGGAAGAAGCTCTCTTGAAAGGAGTGCGTTATTGTAGCCTTCCTCTACTCCCGCGGTAACGTCGATGTAATAGCTGCTGTTCTGTCTGTTGATGGATCTCTGTCCGTTCTCGGTAACAATGGATGCATATTCGCTCAAAGGCTCGTCACGGGTAATGGCATTACCGTCTTCGTCCTCGTCATCTATGGTGAATGTGTAATCCATGATGTTCTGGGCATCAAGCGGCTCAAGTCCCGTGATGATCTCCACATCAAGCTTCTCGCCCGCAAGATTGACACTGGTGACCACGCTTGAGGTGGTAAGTTTTCCGTAGATTGCCTGGTATATCTGCGCTACGGTAAGTCCGTCATTTATGGCGGCATCCCTGTCTATGTACATATGAAGGATCTGCTTGGCATCCTCATTTCCGTTGGAAATATCCGTATATCCGGGAACCGTGGCGATTATGTCCATGATATCGCCGCTTATCCTGTTCAGCTCATCTATATCATCACCGAATATGGAAAGCGAAAGTCCGCTTCCAAGCATCTGGTCCATGGCATCCATACCGGAAGTGATGCTGAAGTTCTCACCGAGTCCGAGCTCGTCCGCTACCGCATACATGGAATCGGTTATCTTCTCTATCTCGGCAGCACCGGCTTCTTCATTTTCACAGAGGATCATAAGGGAGTAATTGCTGTAGCCGTCACTTGTTGCTCCCACAAGTAGAGCCATGTCGGAATTGCCGCTCATAACGCAGACCGATGCGATTCCTTCGATCTGACCCAGTCTTTCTATGAGGGTTCCCATCTTCTCGTAGCTCTCTTCCCTTGTCAGATTCTCATCAAGGGTTACGGAGCCTTCGATCTGGGGAGAGGATGCATCCGGGATCATAACGATACCGGACTGAAGCGCGATGACGATACTGAAAACAAGAAGTCCGACCGCAAGTCCGAGAGGCAGGATCTTGACCTTCAGGCAGAAGGAAAGAGCCTTCTCATACAGATCCATCATACGGTCAAAGAGTTTGTGGGGCTTGGGTTTGGTCTTCTTTAAAAGAGTCGAGCAAGCCGCGGGTACAACCGTCATGGAAATGAGCAATGATGAAAGCAGGGTATAAATAATTGTCAGTGCAAGGGGCATCATCAGTTCCCTGATGAGACCGTCCGTATATACCATGGGGAAGAAAACGCATATCGTGGTGAGGGTGGATGCGGTTACCGCACCGAAAACCTGTCTTGCACCCTGTACCGAAGCACGCGGAGCTTCTATACCCCGCCCTCGCAATCGGTAAATATTCTCCATAACGACTATGGAGTTATCGACGAGCATACCTATTCCCAGGCTCATTCCGAAGAGGCTCATCATGTTGAGAGACACTCCGCTGAAATACATTGCGACAAGGGCCGTAAGCACACTCAGAGGAATGCTTATTGCAACAACCAGCGTAGGCAGGAAGTCCTTGAGGAAGAGGGCAAGTATAAGGATCGCCAGTCCGGCACCGATGAGCATATTGGTGACTACAACGGAAAGGATCATCTCAATGTATGCGCCCTGGTCCATTATGACAGTGATGTCAAGTCCGGGATACTTTTCCTCGAGCCTGTTCAGCTCCTTGATACATGTATTTGCCACATCGTTCGCACCGGCTTCGCTGCTCTTGAATACGCTGAGGATTACTCCGTCGTTGGTCCCGAGCTTTGTGAAAGTGACATCCGAATTGTCCACCACCGTGATATTGGCGACATCCTTAAGAAGGACGGTTCCGACTCCGTCAATGACCACAAGGGGAGTATTCTCCATTTCCTCTATGGAATTGAATTCATTTCCTATCTTGAGGAGCCATGAGTTGTCATCCTTATCATCGATATAGCCCGCCGGCATATCGAAATTCTGTGCATATATGAGCTGCGAAAGTGTCTGAAGGGTAAGAAGCTCGCTTGAGTTGGCCTTCTTTAACGCCTCCTGTCTCTGGATCTCAAACTGTGCGAGTCCGTCATTGAACTGGTCAACGGCATCGTAATATGATTCCCAGCCTTCGTTGATCTGCTGCTGGCCGTCATTGATCTGCTCATATCCGTCCATGATCTGTTCATAAGCGGATTCGATCTGCTCCTGACCGCCTTCAGCCTGCTCTCTTGCCGCTTCAAGCTGCTGCTGGGCCATCGAAATCTGGGCACTTGCGGCACCGAACTGTGTCGCTGCTTCCATCTTGGCCTTTTCAAGATCAGCCCAGGTTCTGATACCGCCCTGTGCGAGACCGGATTCTATCGAACTGATATAGGCCTGCAGCTGCGCTATGCCGGCTTCCGCCTGTCCGATCTGATATTCCAAAGCCGCACGGTTGGTCGCATAATCGGGATCCGAAGGATCAAGTGCATTGAGCGCAGCCTCCAATCCCTGTTTTGCGGTCTGGGCGCTGCTGAGCTGTGACCTTAAGTTATCAAGCTGTCTGAGGGCGTCTTCCGCCTGTGTAAGTCCGGAATATACCTCATTCTTTTTGGCTTCGAGTTCAACCTTCTTGTCATCAAGTTCCCTTCTTGCGTCATCGATCTCCTCGATGGAATCCACAAGATCATACTGCGACTGGATAAGGTCGGCATACGTATCGGTCAGATCCTGAAGGTTTTCATTCAGATCGTTCTGTGACTGGATGAGCTTGTCCCTTGCTTCATCAAGGTCCTCCTGGTTTGCCATGATGTCCTCGAGGGCATCATCCAGCTGCTCCTCGGTGTATGCATATATCTTCTCGTTCAGGATATCCACTTTGCCCTGGTCGAGACTGATCTGTATGGTCTTCTCTACAAGTCCGCTGGGACTTACGCTGGCGACACCGTCCAGTCTTTCAAAAGCGGGGATGACCGTCTCCTCAGTGAACCGGGACAGTTCGTCTATATCCATCCCTTCATAGGATACAGCCAGATACTGGTTAGCCAGCATGTCCGTGGAAAGCTCCATTATCTGGGGGATTCCCACATCGTCCGGCCATCCCGCCCTGACTGTATCGATCTGCGTGTACACCTTGACCATGATGGCATCAAGATCGGTTCCGCTTGTGAACTCAAGTTCCACGAGACCATAGTTCTCATTGCTTATTGAATAGACATTCTTGACACCCGAGATTGTTCCAAGGGCCTGCTCCAGAGGCTTGGATATGGTCTCCTCCACAGCTTCCGGAGATTTTCCGGGATATGTGGTGATGACAAGAACATACGGCAGACTTATCTGCGGCAGCAGATCCATCTGCATCCTGACGATACTTACGACACCCAGCACTATCATGATGACGATCATGACAAGTACCGTAAAAGGTTTCTTTACACTTAACTTAGACATAAACAATTCCTCACTACATCGCACATTACCTCAGCGGCACGCGCGAACTGTTCTTCCGATAACGAGCCGAAATTAACGACATAACATACCGGTGAATACTTGTGCATATTGTAGCAATACTCATCAAGGGAGTTCATGGACAAGCCCTTCTCCCTTATTCCGCTGATAAATCTTCTATCATCAAACGGAAGTTTTCCCCGTAGCATGAATGTCATGCCGCTTCCGTCACCTTCAACATCAAAATACCCCGAAAGCCCGCTCCTTTCTATTTCCTCGAAGATGGCTTTCTTTCTTTTCCTGTAAAAATTCCTCATCCTGTTCAGATGTCTTTCGTAGTATCCGTCCGAAATAAACGACGCAAGTGTCAGCTGTTCGGAAGTAGATACCGTACCCGATACGAAATCCATCCTCTTTGAATAAACATCAAACAGTTCATCGGGAAGAACCATATACGCAACCCTGAGAGAGGGTGATAAGGTTCTGGTGAACGTGTTCATATATATGACTCTTTCGGGATCCGAAGCCGCGATGGGAGGCACAGGCTTCCCTTCGAACCTGAATTCCGAATCATAATCATCCTCTACGATCCATGCACCTGTATCACCTGCCCAGGAAACAAGCGAAGCACGCCTTGCCGCGCTCATTACGCAGCCGGTGGGAAAATGATGCGAAGGAGAAACGTGGATCATCCTGACATTGCTTCCCGAAAGTCCCTCGGTGATAAGACCGTTTTCATCGATCGGAATATGGAGGCATTTGTGTCCGCTGAACTCATAGACCTTACATATGCACATATATCCGGGATCTTCGACCGCGACCATCGCACTTCCGCCGATAAGCTGGAGAAGCGTATTGCTCAGGTATTCGCATCCGGGTCCCACGACTATATGGTCGGGATCCGCGGAAAAGCCCCTTGCTCTTTCAAGATATCCGGCTATCGCCTGTCTGAGGCTGAGTAATCCTCTTGCCTCGGGCGTCCTTATGCAGGCGGACCTGTCATCGGTGAAAACCTTCCTCGCGATCTTCGACCAGGTATCGAAGGGAAAGGTTTCCTCGGGAAGACTCGCATCCGTCAGATTGATGACCGAATCCTCCTTTGATCCAGCATCCGGTTCACAGAGTTCCGATTCGAGATTACAGATCTTCTTTTTGGGGACATTCTCACATACCCCTCCGCTGCAGATCACGTCCATATCGGAAGAGACGAAGTACCCACTCTTTTCGCGGCTTTCTATATACCCTTCCGTGACCAACTGGGAATAGGCATTTGCGACGGTTATTTCCGCAATGCCGTTATCGAGCGCCATCTGCCTTCTGGAGGGAAGCTTTTCCCCGCTCTTAAGAGAACCGGAATGTATATCCCGCTTGATGCATTCGTATATATATTCATATATCGGCTTGTCGCCTTTTTTTTCCGTATCGTATATGAGCATATTTAAACTGGTATTATAAAAAATATTTAAAATGGGTATATCAATAATGCCAGTTCACGATTATACTTTGTAAAAAAGTTAAAAACAACTTAAAAAATATATTTTATAAAATATTTACGGGGACTTAACAGATCATAAACAAACCGTCCCCCGGAGGATATATGAAAAGAGTAGCAACAATACAGGATATCTCATGCATAGGAAAGTGCTCCCTGACCGTGGCGCTTCCCATAATATCGGCAATGGGCATTGAGACCGCGATAGTACCGACCGCCGTCCTTTCAACCCATACGATGTTCAAGGATTTCACCTTCCGCGACCTGACGGACGATATGGAGCCCATCATGGATCACTGGATAAAGGAAGGATTTAAATTCGATGCGATCTATACCGGATACCTCGGGAGCCTCAGACAGATAGAGATCGTAAAGGAGTACTTTAAGGCCTTTGCAAAGGAAGGAACCTGCAAGATCGTCGATCCCGCAATGGCAGACAACGGTAATCTCTATGTTGGCTTCGACAAAAACTTTGCGCTCGAGATGGGAACCCTTTGCAGGGAAGCGGACATCGCACTTCCCAACATCTCCGAAGCGGCATTCATGCTCGGCACCGACTATCCCGGCGAGGATGCGCCCGAGGATGTTACAAGGGATATGCTTAAAAGGCTGGCAGATGCCGGAATAAAATTCCCCGTGATAACCGGCGTAACCTTAAAGGACGGATCCTTCGGCTTTATAGGTCTCGACACCGCAAGGGATGAGTTCATCAGCTACGGTACAGAGAAGGTTCCCTACAAGTCACACGGAACCGGCGATGTCTACGCAAGTGCGTTCACCGGAAGCCTTGTCAGCGGAAAAAGCATCCGCGACTCGCTTGTGATTGCAGCGGATTACACCACGGCATGCATCAGGAATACCTATAACGATCCGGATCATGTTAACTACGCTGTCAACTTTGAACTCGAGATCCCCTATCTTCTTAAACTGATCGGGAAATGACCGCCTTGTCCATACGCATTTTAAAACCCGGACCTTTTGGTCCGGGTTTATTATGCTCTATCCCTGTTTTACTATCTTTACAATTCTGCTTGTACCGAGTCTGGATGCACCGAGCTCAAGGAATTTCTCGGCATCCTCGAGTGATGAGATGCCGCCTGCTGCCTTGATCTTAACTCCGGGTCCGACATGCTCCGCAAAAAGCTTTACATCATCGAAGGTTGCACCTGCGGTGGAAAAGCCTGTTGAGGTCTTGATGTAATCTGCTCCGGCCTCGGTAACTATCTCGCACATCTTGATCTTCTCTTCGTCGGTAAGCATGCAGGTCTCAATGATGACCTTGAGGATATGGTCACCGCATGCCTGCTTTATAAGGGAGATCTCCTGCTTTATGTAGTCGTAATCCCTGCTCTTCAGCTTTCCGATATTGATGACCATATCGATCTCATCGGCGCCCTTGTCCAGTGCGTCAAATGTCTCGAGAACCTTGACGGTGGTAGTCATATTGCCGTTGGGGAATCCTATGACGGTGCAGATCTTCATCTTATCACCGACATAAGCCTTCGCATCCTTCACATAGCAGGGAGGGATGCATACGGAAGCGGTATGATATTTGATTGCATCATCACAGAGTGCCTTTATCTGATCGAGTGTGGCATCCTGAAGCAAAAGTGTATGATCGCATGACGAAAGAATCTTCTCTATATCCATGACCTGTCTCCTTACAATGCAATATCCTACCACATTTTCTTTGCAAATAAAATAATGACCCGTCCGGTTTCCCGGACGGGCCATCCCCTATTTAATCAAGTACGTTCTTGACTGCGATTATGTTGCTCATGAAGTATACGGAATTAACTTCAAGTCCTCTTCTCGGATTGGATTCCTGAACGATCTGTCCGTTTCCGATATAGAGTGCTACGTGCGAGCATCCGCCGTTTCCGTAGCATATGATGTCTCCGGGCTGTGCCTCCGCAAGGGTTATCGAGCGTCCTGCGGATGAATACTGTCCGGAAGGAGTTCTTGCGATGCTGATACCGAAATCCCTGAATACGTAGCAGGTAAATCCCGAGCAGTCGGTTCCCGCAAGGCTCTGTCCTCCGAGAACATAAGGATTTCCGACAAACTGGAGTCCGTAGTTTACGATCGCCATTCTGAGCTCGGAGATTGTGGCATAATCGGTGCTGAGGTTGGGAGCTACGGTAAGGTTCTCCGCAGGTGCCGAGCTTCCGGTCGAAGCGTTTCCGCCTGAAGTGGTAGCTCTTAAGTTCCTCTCTCTTTCAGCCTCTTCCTCTTCCCTGATCTCTTCGATGGTCTTGGCTGTCTTGTACTCTTCGGTGATGGTTATGTAATCGGCCGAAACATATCCGGTCTTGCCCTCGGCATAAGCTATCTTGACCCAGTCCATACCGTCGTCTTCAAGCTCTTCGTCTCCGGCTTCGACTTCCCTTGCCGCAAGATATACTCTGGGATCGGTACCGTTGTCCATAACGATACGGTATCTCTCGCCTCTTGTTACATATGTGAGGCAGGTCGAATCGATCGATGCTTCTTTTCTTACATTGAGCTGGCTTACGAGGATCTCCGCATAATACTGTGTCTGTTCCTCAAGCCTGTTGTACGCATTTACTCCGGTTACAAGGAAGCTGCCAAGAACATATCCTTCAACCGCACCCGAACGGATCCTGATCCACTGATCGTTGTCATCATCCGGATCTTCGTCGCCTGCTATCGATTCGTCAACCTCATCGATGATCGATCCGACGCTTCCGTCATACATGCGTCCTACTATGGAATATTCCGTTCCGGGTCCGGAGCGGACGTTACAATACTTGGGATTGGTGGAGAAAAGTGCGATGGAAAGATTGAGATATTCTTCCTCAATTACCTCGGAAGGCTCGGTGATCTGTACTGTCACTGTCCTTGAAGAGGTGTTTCCGACCGTCTCGGAAAGAGTCGAGGACGATGAATTGAGCTCCCTTGACGCACCGCCCGATATAAGTCCCGCTGCCTTTGCATTAACGGGAATAAGCACAGCGAGAGCTGTGCCTGCCAAAAGTACCGATGCATTTATGAAAAGCTTCTTTAAATTCATAACCCTGTCTTTTTCGTGGACTTTTTCATTATACCCGATTCAGTCTCAAATGCAACATTTTCGTAACAATTTCGAAATATTTAATAAAATCCTGCAATTATTTGCGTTTGTTTCGTGTAAATGTTATATTTTTTGAGCGTGCAAAAGGCTGTAAATGCACCTACGGAGGCAAAAAAATGACATCTTCAGAGATGAAGAATTACTTAAAGAAGAAAAAGCGTAAAAGAGCTGCCATGGTCAGCGTGTTTCTCGCAGTGCTGGTGCTCGGACTGGCTCTCGGATACGCATTCCTTATAAGACCCGCGTTCCTCGAGGACGATCCCGGGACAGCGGATACCGAGGTTCCGCAGGAGCCCGCGACCGAGTCCGGATTCGAGGCGATCGATATCTCGGCCAACATCACCGAACCTGAGCCCGAACCCGAGCCCTTCGACGAATTCGACATCCACGTTATGATGGTCGGAGACGACCTGCTCCATATGGGACTTGTAAACCAGGGGGTACAGGCAGACGGAACCAGGAATTACGATTTCCTTTTCAAGGACATTACCGAGTTCATAGACGCGGCGGATATTGCAATAGTCAACCAGGAATCACCCATTGCGGGTAACGACAGAGGGTTCAGCGGCTATCCCGCATTCAACTCTCCCACCGAAGCGGCGGATGCGATCGCAAAGGCAGGCTTTGACGTGGTCCTGACCGCGACAAACCACACCTACGACCAGGGACTAAGCGGACTCATCTACTTCCACGATTATTTCACAACCAACTATCCCGAGATCAGCGTGGTCGGAACCCATTCCAATCCGAACGAAGACTCCAGGACCTCGCACAACGGATCCTACTGGCTCGATAAGTACGGTGTAAGCCCCAACGACAGACCCAGGTTCGACGATCTCGAGCTTGCACCCGAGGATACGGTCAACACCGCAAACTTCATTATAAAAGAAGTAAACGGAGTCAAGATCTCGATCCTCAACTACACCTACTCACACAACTGGGCAACCTGGGCTAACGGCCTCGACGGATATCTGAACAGACTCTGCGTTTACGATCCCGGATCAAGGGAGCTCGATTTCAACACCATCAATCCCGAGGTTCTCGATGACATCAGGCTTGCAAGGGAAGTATCGGACATTGTCATCGTATGTCCCCACTGGGGCTATGAATATTCCTTTGAGCCCTGTGCCTATCAGAAGGATTTCGCACGTCAGATGATCGATGCGGGTGCGGACGTCATCATCGGAGCACATCCCCACATAGTCGAGCCCGTCGAGTACATCACCACCGATGCCGGCAACTCGGGACTCTGTTACTACTCGATCGGAAACTTCATCCACTGCCAGGTTCCGAACTACACCAGCTTCGAAGGACTTGCATGGGTAACGATCCACGTAGATGAAAGCGGCGCTCACGTAGATCTCGAAAACTCCGGCGCACTTCCCCTTGTCGAATACCAGACCTGGGGTCCCCTCTACATCCAGGGCGTATATCCCCTCGAGGATTTCACCGCAGACATGGCGGCAACGCATGCATGCAATTTCCGCTCTGACAAAGGAATGACTCTGGAGCTTCTTCATCAGTGGGACAGCAGCTACTTCGGCGGCTTCTCCCTCACCAAGGAAGACATACTGGGAGCTTCATAAAGAAATTAGAAAGAGTCAGGAGATAATCTCTCCTGACTCTTATTTTATATTTGCGGGTGACGCGGAATGTATGTGAATTCGAGACTTCGTCGTCTGCGTTAGAAACGGACGCCTGGCCGGAACGAAGTGAAGGCCTGCGGCATGAGCTAAAGCTGCTGTCGCTCAGGTTTCGCGCCTGACGACGAAAAGCGAGAATTCACATACATAGCGGCAGGACCCGCAGAAAAAACAAAAAGTCAGGAGAGGTTATCTCCTGACTTTTTTATTATTTTTCGAGATACTCTATCGCGGCATCCAGCTGGTTGTCCGTTCCGTCAGCCATATAGGCATCGTAATCGAACTCAACTTCTATATCGGGAGCAATGCCGACTCCGTTAATCGCGGTTCCGTTAGGAGTGAAGTACTGGTCGGTGGTGAACTTGATGCCGGATCCGTCACTGAGGAAGAAGAAATCCTGTACAAGTCCCTTTCCGTAGGTGTTGGTTCCGATGGATATCGCCATTCCGTTATCCCTGAGGGCACCCGTCATGATCTCGGAAGCACTTGCGGTATAGCCGTCCGTAAGAATTACGATCCTGCCTCCGAACTCCCTGTCGCCGTCGCACTCAAAGATCGTTTTCTCTCCGCTTGAATCTTCGGTGGAGAAGATAACGCCCTTGCACATGATCTGACGTACGATGCCGAGTGCAGCCCTGAGCAGTCCTCCCGTGTTTCCGCGAAGGTCGATGACCATATCCTTCATGCCGAGAACCTTAAGTGTGGCAAGAGCATCGGTGAACTGGTCTATCGCTATGTCATCGAAATCCTTGATCAGGATGTAACCGATATCATCGGTCAGCATTCTGTATTCGACATCAATCTTCTTGAGATTATCCCTTACCGCCCTGCATTCGAGGGTCTCGCCGGTGGATTCCCTGTAAACGGTCACGGTTACCTCGGTGCCTTTTTCGCCCCTCATCCTGGAGGCAACTTCGTATCTGTCAAGGCCCTTTACATCCTCGCCGTCAACCGCAACGATAATATCGCCTGCCTGAAGGCCCGACTTTTCCGCGGGACTGTCCTCATACACCCCGGAGATATACACCTCGCCGTCAAGGTTCTGCTTGATGAGAGCACCTATTCCGTAGAAGTTTCCGTCGTAATCGTTGAATACCGCCGTAAGCTCTTCCGCGTTGTAATACACGGCATACTTATCACCGGTCGCACTCATAAGGCCATCAAGCATTCCCTCCCTGAGAGCGGTCTCATCATATTCATAGATCGAATACTGCTGCAGGTAGGTTGCAATGGTATTTGCCTTCGCTATGACCTCCGCGCTTGCCAGATCGGGTCCGATCGATATATAGACTACTCTTCCGAGGCAAAGGAAAAAGAAAGCAACGGAACACAAAAGGAGCATTACCAGCATTCCGAATGCAAAGCCTTTGCCGAAGGGATGTTTTTTCTTTTTAGGGGATTCCGGGGCAGTCTCCGCGGGCTGTACAGCTTCCTCAGCCTGTGTTTCGGTTATCTCCCCCATCAAATCGTTTTTGATCTCCGGTTCATTTACGGACACAGTCTCGGAACCGGTCTGAATTTCCTGATTTTCCATAAGAATTATTTGCCGAGATAAGGCCAGGGCGAAGTGTATTCGCCGTTCAGTCTTACTCCGAAATGCAAGTGGTTACCGGTCGATATTCCGGTCGAGCCTACGGCTGCGATGGTCTGGCCCATGACGACCCTGTCACCTTTCTTAACATACAGTGACGAACAATGCTCATAAACGGTGTAAAGTCCGCCGCCGTGATCTATCATTATATAGTTGCCCATGGCTCCGGAGTATGCCGCAGCTGCGACTTCTCCGTCATAAGCAGCATAAATGTCGGTTCCGAAGTTTGCGGCAAAGTCTATGCCTCTGTGGTAAGTACTTGCTCCCGCAGTGGGTGCGTTCCTGTATCCGAAATCGGATGATACATACTTGTAGGAAGCAAGAGGGAAGAGGAACTGTCCACCGTCATAGTGAAGACCGTTCTGGCTTGCAAGACGTCTTCTTTCATCCTCGATCGCCTTGAGCGCTGCCTCGATCTCGGCTTCACGCTGTTCGATCTGCGCCTGGTATGCGGCAATGTCCGCCTGGGTCGCATTGATCTGAAGCTGGTAATTGTAGATCTCGCTGTTCTTTTCCGCAATGAGTGTTTCCTGATTGGCTTCCTCAAGCTCTGCATTTGCCTTGGCTTCGTCGAGGATCTCCTTCTGAAGTTCAAGCTGCTGCTTGCAGAGGGAAATGTATTCGACATTGGCCTTGTATTCTTCCCAGAGGCTTCTGTCGGTCTGTACAACTCTCTCGATATATTCCGCGGAATTGAGAAGGTCGTTCAGGCTCTTTGCGGAAAGAAGCATATCGATCATGCTCTTGTCACCCTGCTCGTACATGAGTCTCATTCGGACTATCATGGCCTGGTGCTGGATGGCTTCGGTCTCTTCCGAGAGTGCAAGCTCCGCCTCGGTCTGTGAGATCTCGTTTTCCTTTGCGATGATCTGCTCGTTGAGCGCGGAGATGTTGTCCTGCATGACTACCAGTTCGGCGTCCAGCTCAGTAACATAAGCATTAAGATCGCTCTTGAGCGAAGCAAGCCTGTTCTGACTTGCGGTAAGATCGGACACGCGGCCCGAAAGAGCTTCCCTCTCCGCAGTCGCAGCTTCGATCTCACGCTGTTTTTCCTCAATGAGTGCATTGGTATAGGTAACAGCGGATACGGGCGTCGTCTCTCGGATCGAAACGGTTCCCGAAACGATCACTGCGATGAGTACTGCGGCTATGCTTTTTGCTAACAGTTTCTTTTTCGCCATATCTTCCTAAAAATCAGACTTTAAGGTACTTGCGTACTGTTATATAGCTTCCCAAAAATCCCATGCCCACGCCGATGAGTATCGATACCGGAAGCAAAACCCCGAATATCTCCTCGAGAGAAAGGAAGCTCAGCATGGATGAAAGCATCTCAAATCTGGTGGTGAGCATATTAAGCACATAGTCATAAAGATAATAAATCAGATACAGGGGGATGAGTGCTCCGATGAGTCCTATGATCATTCCTTCAAGCACAAAGGGGGCTCTTACGAAAAAGTCCGTGGCGCCTATGTACTTCATTATACCGATCTCCTCGGCTCTTACCGAGATGCCCACACGTACGGTATTGCTTATCAGGAATATGCTTACCGCGAGCAGTATCAGTATGATGGCTGCGGATACATATACAAGCATAAGGTTGAAGCCGGAAAGGGTCGAGGCAGCCACTTCCGAATATCTTACAAGTCTTACCTCCGGTCTGGACTGAAGCCAGGCTACCAGCTGGTCCTGCATACTTACATTCTTAAGGAAGATCTCGTAATTGTGCTCACCCTTGAGAGGATTCTCCGTGAAGCCCTCCTGATAATCGGGTCCTAAATAGACGGGGCCGAATGTTGCCCAGATCTCTTCATCGGAATGGAATACAACATCCCTTACTTCGGGACGCTGGAGAAGTTCCTGTCCGAATGCATCCACGGACGCATCGGGGACTTCCTCCTTAAAGAACACGGTGACAGAAACACCCTCTTCAACCGTATAAAGGATGTGCTGGGCATTTGAAACTATCGAGTAGAACAATCCGAGAAGGAAGAGACATGCTCCGATCGTTGCTACCGATGCGAGGGAGTACCATCCGTTCTTGAACATATTGCGGATGCCCTGCCACAGAGTGTACAGAAAGGTTCTAATCTTCATTTATGTATTCCCCTTCCTGCTCATCGCTTATGATCTCTCCGAGCTTCATTGCAACAACTCTCTTCTTCATAGAGTTGACTATCGTAGGGGAGTGGGTGACAACTATTACCGTTGTTCCCTGTTCATTGATCTCCGCAAGAAGATCCATGATGTCCCATGCGTTATTAGGATCGAGATTTCCCGTGGGCTCATCCGCAAGGAGTATCGAAGGCTTGTTGACAAGCGCTCTTGCAAGCGCCACTCTCTGCTGTTCTCCTCCGACAAGCTTCTTGACGTTTGCCTTGTACTTTCCCGCAAGTCCTACCATTGAAAGGATGCTGGGAACGTTCCTTCTCATCTCCCTGGAAGGAACCTCTATGATACGCTGGGCAAACGCAACGTTCTCATATACATTTCTGTCTTTGAGAAGTCTGAAGTCCTGGAACACGACTCCGAGATTTCTGCGGAACTTCGGGATCTGTGAATGGCGGAGTTTCCTGGTGTTCTGTCCCATAACATGAACATCGCCGCCGGTGGGAACTATCTCTCTTAAGAGAAGCTTGAGAAGGGTTGATTTACCCGATCCGCTGTCTCCTACGATGAATACGAATTCTCCCTTGTCTATCCTGAGCGTGACATTCTTGACTGCGGGATTTCCTTTCTCGGGATAATTCATGCTGACATCGTCAAGAAAGATTATTCCGTTCTCTTCTATGAACTTGTCACGTTCAGCCTTTATTCTTTCTCTTCTGGTCATTTAAATCTACCTGTCAATATTCATTCTTCTTCATGTACTTCATGTATTTGACGACCATGAGTGCGATCTTGAAGGTGATCGCATCGTCAAATACCCTCAGGTCAAGGCCCGTGGTCTTCTGGATCTTATCAAGTCTGTAGACGAGCGTATTCCTGTGGATGAACAGCTGTCTGGAGGTTTCGGATACGTTAAGGGAATTCTCGAAGAACTTGTCGATGGTGGGAAGGATCTCATCATCGAATTCATCGATATCCTTTCCGTCGAAGATCTCCTTGATGAAAAGACGGCAGAGAGGAATGGGAAGCTGATAGATAAGTCTTCCGATCCCGAGCCCGCTGTAAGAGATGACCTCTCTTTCCTCAAAGAAGATCCTTCCGACATCGGCAGCCATTCTGGCTTCCTTGTAGGAACGGCTTACTTCCTTTATCTCGGAAGCAACGCTTCCGTATGCGATCTTGATGCCGACAGCGCCCGCTTCGGCGAGAGCGTTCCTAAGACCTGCTGTGGTCTCTTCGATCTCGGCTTCCTGCATATCGGGTCTGGTCATGGGCTGTTCGAATTCCATCACAACGACAACATCCGTCTCATCGACAGCGGTGACGAAATCCCTGGGTCTTGACAAACAGAAGGTTCTTACGGTTTCGAGTATATTGATATCCTTGGTGTTGGATGCCTCGGTGAGGATGACAACCCTGGGAACATCATTCGCAATATGGAGCTTCTTCGATCTGCTGTAGATGTCTACAAGAAGAAGGTTATCAAGAAGGAGATTCTTGAAGAAATTATCCTTGTCGAATCTTTCCCTGTAGGCAACCGACAGACTCTGTACCTGGAAAGCCGCCATCTTGCCGAGAGTATATACGTCCTCTCCGGCACCGGCAACAGCCAGTACATATTCAAGAGTCTGATCGTCATAGATCTTGAAATACTGGTTTCCCTTTATTTCCTGTGAATCAGCTCCCGAAGAAGCAAATTCAACAGCATCCTTGGAAAGACCCGCGATATCACCTGTGGATACAACGCATCTGCCCTCGGGATCGGTAATGGCCAGATCGACCCTTGCGATCTGCTTTAACCCGTCTAATGTTGCCTGAAGTATTTGATTAGATATCATAAATTACCCCGTCAAAAACTATGAAACTGTAACGAACCCAAACGGAGGAACATAAACCTCCAATAGATAATATACACAAAAATGTACAAAAAAACAATAATTATATGGTAAAAATTAGCAAAAACTAACGCCCCGGAAAATCCGGGGCGTTTCTGTGCATGTTAAATTGTCATACCGACACATCGATGTTTCCGCCGACCATCGGATTGACGCTTCTCTCCATAGCGGCAGAATCTATAAGTTCGACCATTCCCTGGCCCATCTCTCTTCCTGTATCAAGAGCTTTGGCAAGGATCGCGGTGCTGATATCAGACATCGTGGTCGCCTGTTTGAAGTTCACGGCCATATTAACAAGACCCATATCCATATGTTTCCCCCCGGGAGAAAGAACTCATTCCCTTTAAGTACGGATATTATACTACTTATGTAAACAAATATCAAGCAAACAGAAGGTGAAACATGGGGACGGTTCCGCAGTTTTGACGTTTCTTTCAAAACAGCGGAACCGTCCCCGTGTTTAAGTTTTATCTAAGGCTTATGGTTCCTTCGCCTATCGTGATCTTATCTTCCTTGAGAAGCTTTCCGACGGCACGCTTGAACTCGTTCTTGCTCATGCCCGTCTTTTCGCGGATGAGCTCCGGATCGCTCCTGTCGTAGAAATCGAGTTTTCCGCCGGCTTCCTTTATCATCTCATAAATCCTGTCGGCATCTTCGTTTCTCTGCACATATCCCTTGTTGCGGACGGCCAGCTCGAGTCTTCCGTCCTCGAGTACCCTTGCAACCCTTGCCGTGATCTTATTTCCGGCAACGATCTTCTCCGCAGCGCCGAACATCTCCTTTTTGGGGATAAGGGCGGAGTATTTATCATCAACGGCTACGAATGCGCCGAAGTTATTGCTGATCAGGTAAACAGTTCCGACAACCGTGTCATCCTTCTTATACTCCGATCTGTCCTCGAGACTCTTGTAAACATCCATTTTGGCACAGAGTCTGTCGGATTTGTCCGCATACATGGTTACAAGTATCTCGTCTCCCTCGGAAACCTTGTAGGTCTGCTGGGCATAGGGAAGAAAGAGGTCCTTCTCGAGTCCCCAGTCAAGGAATGCTCCTATCCCCGTAACCTGGACGACCTTGAGCCTTGCGAGCGTGCCTATGGTCACACGGGGAGTTTCAAGGGTTGCGATCTGCCTGTCCTCGGAATCGCGGTATACGAATACCTCAAGCTCATCACCCACGGAGGTGCCTTCCGGCACTCTCGATGCGGGAAGGAGAACTCTCTCCTCAGCCTTGTCTCCCGACCCTTCCTCGGAAAGATAGACACCGAACTCAACCTTCTTGACCACTTTCAGTTTTTGTCTGTAACCGGTTTTTATCATTTGAATTCCATTACGGCATAGGGTGCGCCGTCTCCGTTTTCAAGAGAAACAATATAGCCGTCCTCGCCAAGGTCGAATACCCTAGGATAGATCGTATCTCCGAGGAACGCCTGGTTCAGATACTGAGCCCTGAAGCCCGAACATGTCCTTCCTCCGGGAACATATGATGCGGCTATCTGAACGAATTTTCCGTTGTTGACGTGATGGTTGGCATCAAGGTGGATTGCCTCGATCTTCATCGGATCTGCCTGAACGCCGCCTTCGGGAACGTGGATCTTGCGGGATATCTTGCCCATGGGGAGCGCTTCCTCGGTCTGATAACGTTCTATCATCTCCTCGGTAAGAAGTGCGGGCTTGAAGGTTTCGGTACTGAGAAGGGCCCATGTCGTAAATGCCCTGACAATAGTGTCATTTCCCACGCGGATGCCGAAGCACCTTCTTCCGACAAACCTGTTGAAATCGACGGGAAATGTAAATACCGTCACCTTTTCACAGAGCTCGGGAAGACGGTCTATCTCAACCTGCCAGCTGTTGAGAACCCAGAACACCTTTTTTTCCCTGCAATACGAGATTCCGAGACCGAGATCCTCAGACTGGAAGGTCGAACTGTCCTGAAGGATGTCTATAAGTGCCGGGATGCTGAGTCTCTGCTCCTCATCAACCTGACTGTAACCTATACGTATGTCATATTCGTACATTTTCTGTTCCTACGCAAACATATTTATCAGAATCTCTGCCATCTCTGCGAGAATAAACAGGATCATTCCGGCATTGACGATAATAACACCGAATCTCATGCCCTTGGGGATAGTTATCCGTCCGGGCCTGAACTTGATCTTTCCGCATGCGGCCAGAATGATGAGTATCAAAAGACCGGCTATCATAACTCCGAATATGCCGAGCGAATATAAAGCATAGACCGCAAACGATTCGGGATTGTCCAGAACATACTGTACAACCAGATCGGAATCCCCGCTCGAGAGTATCTCATCAATACCGTCGAGATTGGTGGCGCTCAGCGCCAGAAGAGGAACAACGCTTCCGATGAAGTTAATGACGATGTGGTAGGCTATCGTGACCGTAACCCTTCCGGTCTTGAGATAAATGTATGCAAGAACACATCCCAGAAGGAAAGCATACACAAACTGGGTAAGATTTCCGTGGAAGAGACCGAAAAGAAGTCCCGTCACGATGACCGTCACGCCTTCTCCGTAAATCCTGAGCCTGTCGCAGAGAAGCTTTCTGAAAAGGAGTTCCTCCACGATCGGTCCGACAAATACCATAAAGACGATATTGACGATCATATTTCCGGAAAAGACCATTTCCTGTACCACATTGGTGGAAGCGGTCGCATCAGGAGCAAAGCTTTCAATGAGAAGGCCGATATACGTTCCGATAAAGCTTCCGATGTACATCAGGCCGAGCGAGATTATAAGTCCCACAATGAACCTTCCGAATCCCCAGGGCCCGCGCTCGGGCTTTTCCGCCGGAATATTCTTCACGACAAGCCAGCAGACGGGAGCACCTATAAGATACATGGGAAAAAGAGCCGCAAGCATTGAAAACAGGTAATTATCCCAAAGGTCAGGGTTAATGAAACCTACAGCCACAGAAACCACCACCTGGGCTGCCGTTGCGGCTACGGCAAAAAGGAAATATCCCATACCCACACGGCTGAAATGCTTTTTCGCAGCCTTCTTATCAAAAGGAGCGGGCTGCTGAACATAAGGATACCCCTGCGAATAATTAGGGATCGCAAAAGGATCGAATGCCTGCCCGGGTGCCTGCTGATAATACTGAGGCCGTCCCTGAGGATTTATCTGCTGTTCAAACTGCTGATTATTACCGTCCATTTATTCTCCCAAAAATGTATAAAAAATGACCGAGGACTGTGTCCTCGGCCTCGAGCAGGGCTACAAGGACTCGAACCTTGAAAATGACGGAATCAGAATCCGCTGCCTTACCATTTGGCTATAGCCCTATATGCGTTACGAAAACACATTATAATGAAAGTGTCCCGAAAATGCAAGCACTATTTTTCCGAAAGAAGATGATTGATGAACTGCCCCGCACATCTGCCCGAAAGACCGCCGTGGCTCATCTCCCATCTGTCGCTCAGAAGGAAAAGCTCCTTTTCGTCCATAACTATACCGTTCCTGTCGGCAAGAGCCTTTACAATATCGTGGAAAAGCTGCCTGTCCGGCTTGTAATAGCCTATGGTCACGCCGAAACGGTTTGCAAGCGAAAGCTTCTCTTCCATCGTATCGGATCTGTGGATATCCGCATTCTGCTCCATATCGTCCCTGTCCGTCCACATCTCACGGATAAGGTGGCGTCTGTTTGAAGTCGCATATATAAGGATATTGTCGGGTCTTGTCTCAAGTCCGCCCTCAATGACGGCCTTCAGGAACTTATATTCCGACTCATCCTCTTCAAAGGAAAGATCATCCATGTAAATGATGAACTTGTAATTCCTGTTCTTGACCTGCGAGATCAGCTGGCTCAAGAACCTGAACTGATACTTGTAGATCTCTATCATGCGAAGGCCCCTGTCATAGTACTCGTTGACTATGGCCTTGATGCTCGTTGATTTACCGGTTCCGCTGTCACCGAAAAGGAGAACGTTATTCGCCTTCCTTCCCTCGACAAACGCCTCGGTATTCTCTATGAGCTTGGCTTTCTGGAGCTCATATCCGTGAAGGTCACTTAAAACGACATGCTCCATATTGGCGACGGGCTTAAATATGACACTTCCGTCAGGTGCATCCGCGATACGGAATGCTTTGTTGAGTCCGAACATTCCGACGCCGTAATCCTTGTAAAACGCCGTCATGATACGGAAGAATTCCTCCGCATCTAAAGCTTTCGAAAGCTTGTCCGAAAGCGCCCTGACCTTCTCGCTGACGCTTCCGTTGTACATAAGTGCAGGCTTTTCTATGGCCTTGTAATTCGTGATACAACTGAACACATCGGTCTGAAGAAGCTCTTCTATCCATGAAAAGTCATAGTGGAACAACTCGATAAATGCTGTGAAATCACTCTTTGCGAAGTGATTTACGGTTCCGTCGCTGCCACCGGTCTTTTCCGCGGTCAGCGTAAATGGATTCTCTGCGGTCACAAGGAGATATGTGAGATAGTTCTGCCAGAGATTGCCGTCAAAATTATAGTCCGTCGATATGACCAGGATCTTCTTGATCTGGGCATAAACATGTGAGGTTATCTCATTCGGATCGTATTCGCCCGCGCGAAGAGTCCTGCAGACTTCGGCAAGCTGCATGAGGACAGAGTCTTCGGGAAGACCTCCGTATATAAGAAATCTGGACGTGATCCTATCCATTGAATTTATACCTCAAACATCAGATCTTCATAAGTGGGAACGGGCCACATTCTCTTATCGACAAGCGTCTCGAGCTTGTCGACGGGAGTTCTGAGAAGAGCCATTGCCGGAACCACCTTGTCCCTGTAAAAGACTGCCTGTTCCTTGCCGTAGCTCATCGACTTTGCTTCGCCGGAGATCTTCTCGAGATTCTCAACGGCATCCAGTGTTTGTGCAAGAAGAGCGGATACTTCCGAAAGGATCCGTGATACTGCAGCGGCATCGGCGCCTGCTGCCTTGACATTGTTCACAGTCTCGGCAAGTGTGCGCTCGTACTTCACAATCGCGGGGATATAGAGCTTTCTTGCCATTCCGATCATGGTCTTTGCTTCGATGTTGATGCTCTTGGAATAGGTCTCGTAAACGATCTCTTCACGGGATTCAAGCTCAACTCTTGTGTAGATTCCAAATCTTTCGAAAAGGGCTACGGTCTTATCGGTGGTAAGTGCGCTGGCGGCATCCACCATTGAACGGATATTGGGAAGTCCTCTCTTTTCGGCCTCCTTAAGCCAGCTTTCCGAGTAACCGTCACCGGAGAAGATGATCCTTACATGCTCGGCAAGATATTTCTTGATAAGATCGTGGCAGGCAAGTTCGAAATTGTCCGCCTTTTCGAGAACGTCAGCGGCATCGCAGAAGCTCTCCGCAACGATAGTGTTAATGGCGGTATTGGCATCGGCTATGGAATCCGAGCTTCCTACCATACGGAACTCGAACTTGTTACCGGTAAATGCAAAGGGTGATGTACGGTTTCTGTCGGTCGCATCCTTCTCGATATCGGTAAGAGTGGAAACACCGGTCCTGAGCTTTCCGCCGTGGATCGAGTGATCGGCAGCTCCGGTTTCGATCAGCTGTCTTACGACATCCTCGAGCTGTTCGCCGAGGAATACGCTGATGATGGCGGGAGGTGCTTCGTCCGCACCGAGTCTGTGCTCGTTGCCGACATTTGCCGCGCTCTGTCTGAGAAGATCCGCATGCTCGTCAACAGCCTTGAGGATGCAGGCAAGGACGAGAAGGAACTGTACATTGGCCTCGGGAGTGTATCCGGGATCAAGAAGATTGACACCCGTGTCGGTTGTGAGTGACCAGTTGTTGTGCTTGCCGCTTCCGTTTACACAGTTATAAGGCTTTTCGTTGAGAAGACAATGAAGGCCTCTGCGCTCCGCAACCTTCTTCATGGTCTCCATTATTATCTGGTTATGGTCCACCGCAATATTGGCGGTCTCATAGATGGGCGCAAGCTCATGCTGTGCGGGTGCAACCTCGTTGTGCTGGGTCTTCGCGGTTACTCCGAGCTTCCAGAGTTCGAGATTCAGATCCTTCATGAAGGCACCGACTCTTTCCCTGATCGCACCGAAATAGTGGTCGTCCATTTCCTGGCCCGGGGGTGCGGGTGCTCCGAAAAGGGTTCTTCCCGCAAATACCATATCGGGACGCTTTAAGTACTTTGCCCTGTCGACAAGAAAATACTCCTGCTCGGGTCCTACCGAGGGAGTTACCTTGGTCGCTTTTTCGTCGCCGAAAAGTCTCACGATACGGAGAGCCTGTTCGGAAACTGCTTCCATCGAACGAAGGAGAGGTGTCTTTTTGTCGAGAGCCTCACCTGTATATGAACAGAATGCGGTGGGAATGCAAAGGATGACGCCGGTTGCATCTTCCTTGAGGAATGCGGGTGAGGTGATGTCCCATACCGTATATCCTCTTGCCTCGAAGGTTGCCCTGAGTCCGCCCGAAGGGAATGATGAAGCGTCCGGTTCGCCCTTGATGAGCTCTTTTCCGGAAAATTCCATGATCATCCTGCCCATGTTATCGGGATGGGTTACGAAGGCATCGTGCTTTTCGGCGGTTATGCCGGTAAGGGGATGGAACCAGTGAGTATAGTGGGTTGCGCCGTTTTCGACCGCCCAGTCCTTCATGGCTCCGGCCACGATGTCTGCGGATTTCTTGGAAAGTTCTCCGCCCTTCTGCATTATGCCGGAGACTTCTTTATATACTCCTTCGGGAAGTCTTTCCTTCATCTTGCCGAGGGTAAAGACTTTCGAACCGAAGATCTCCTCAATATTTACGTTTTCGTTTGCTGCGATTTCAGACATCAGGATAGCTCCTTTGATCAATGATTATATATACGTGCATATCAGTAACAGTTTAAACACTTATGCCCGATTTTTCAATTATTCTTTTGCCCGCAGGGCGCGAAAAAAAAGCCCTTATTCCACGCTTCCGGCTTCTTCCGTCTCCTTTTTCGGAGCGTAGTAGAGATTCTCCTTCAGATATGCCTTGTTGGCCTCGAAATCAACGCCCAGGACCGCCATCGAATCGATGTTCTCGTTCCACCAGGTATTCTCGAGGGGAAGGCTTCCGCTGACTCTTTCATACCTCAGGGCAAAAGGAGCCCTCAAAAGGAGCGTGTAGCACTCGGTAAAGGTAAGGTTTGTGGTGAGATTCGGACAGAGTGCCTCTACAAATCCGCCAAAGTCCTTAATGACGGTTCCGGGAAGCTTTTTGATTATCTCCTCCATTACCTTTCTCTGGCGCTCGGTACGGCCGAAGTCCATTCCTATATAACGGTTCCTGGAATATGCGAGTGCCTGTGCACCGTTTAAGTGCAGCATTCCGCCTTCGAGCTGGTAGATGTAATCGTAACCGAACTCCTTGCCGCGGAGTTCATTGTACTCATTAAGGTATGCATTCAGCCAGATGACCTCGTCGGGGGTAAGCTCAAGGTCGATACCGCCCACGGCATCAACGACATTTGCGAACGCTTCGAAGTTGACCAGAATATACCTGTTGACGGGAATGTCAAAATTCTGCTCTATCGTCTTCATCAAAAGCTCGGGGCCGCCCCATGCATAGGCCGCATTGAGCCTGTTGGAGCCGTATCCGGGTATCTCAACATAGATATCCCTGAGTACGGAGGTCATCAGAACCTTGCCCGTCTTGGTCGAGATCGAAACGATTATCATCGCATCGCTTCGTCCGTCCTCACCGTTTTGTCTGGAATCGTTTCCTATAAGGAGGATATTGGTGACTCCGTCAGCTGTCAGTTTCTCCTTATCGAGATCTCCCGCCTCCTCATATGTCATGAGTGAGTACGCCTTCTTCGTCATGGCAAAAGAAAGACCGAGGACGATGACGAGCAGTATCAGAAGTGTGATAAATACGGTCTTTATAAAGGACTTGAAAGGATTCTTTTTCCGGGGTGCCTTCCCGCCGCGGGGAGGCTGAGCGTTCCTGCCGCGTGATCCGCTGTCTCTTCCGCGGGGAGGCTGAGCATTCTTTGCGCGGGGCGGCGTGTTCCTTCCGCCGTTTCCGCCACGTCCCGAAGCGCGCGGAGGCTCATACGCAGGACCGGGCTGTGCATATCCCTGTACCGGTCTTCTGAGTCTTGCGTCCGGCTGAGGGCCCGGTGCGTACGGGTCCATGCTTACCGCAGCTCTCCTCTGACCCCGGATTTCGGGTCTTCCGGAAGTTCTTCCCTGTTGCGGAGTTCCGGGTCTTCCGGAACTTCTTCCCTGCGGCATGGTTCCGGGACGTCCGGCAGGTCTGCCCTGCCCCGGGGCACCGGGACGTCCTGCGGGTCTGCCCTGCGGCGCGGGGCCCGGTCTTCCGTTACCGCGGCTCTGCCGGTCGTATCCGGGGCCTGCAGGTCTCTGACGCATGCCGCGGTCTGCGGGTATTTCATCATAATTGTAATAGTCTTCTTCTATGTATCTGACGGGTCTTTCCGTAGTGGTGCTTCTTCTGTTTACGACATCCCTGTCATTTCTGTACTCGTTACTCAAAACCTTTTAATTCCTCGATCCTAACATTCTCATTACATCTCCGGGCTCCGGAACCGCTCCGCCCTCACTGCGGATGACCGCTCTGATCATCATGCTTGCATGGGGACAGCTGTCGATCTCCCTGCCTTCGGGATCAAACATCTTAACGGCCTTCGCCTGCAGATTCCCTCCGTCCGGCTTCATTATCTCGATCTGTTCGCCGACGGAGAATTTATTCTTCTGGAGAAATGTGACAATCGTGTCATTGCCATCCGGCTCTGCCGTCTCTATACTTCCCAGATATACCGCATTGCTCTCATAGGTCCTGCCGTCATATATCTGGCCGTCCGTTCCCGGATTTCCGTAGAAGAATCCCGTTCCGTAAGGTCTGAACGTGGTCATCGAGATCTGCTCTTTGTACATCTCCGTATTCTTCTCGTACAGTGCGGGATCTTCGAAGTAATCGTCTATCGCCTTTCTGTATGTCCTTGTGACGGATGCGACATAGAGAGGATTCTTCATGCGCCCCTCAATCTTGAGCGAATCTATGCCGGCATTTATCATGTCGGGAAGATGATCTATCATACACAGATCCCTGGAGCTGAACACAAAGGTTCCCTTCTCGGTCTCCTCAACGGGCATATACTCGCCCGGCCTGCTCTCCTCCATGACATAGTACTTCCATCTGCAGGGATGTGTGCAGGCTCCCCTGTTGGAATCCCTTCCTGTCATATACGCGGAAAGAAGGCATCTTCCCGAATAGGATATGCACATCGCACCGTGCACGAAAGCTTCTATCTCCATATCACCGGGGATGTTCTCTCTTATCTCCCGGATCTCCTTCAGGGAAAGCTCCCTTCCCACAACTATCCTTCTCGCGCCCTGCCTGTACCAGAAATTGCAGGTTGCATGGTTTGTATTGTTGGCCTGGGTCGAAATATGGATCACGGCCTCCGGAAAATTTCTGACACAAATGTCATACATTCCGGGATCGGCTATCAGTATCGCATCGGGAGATTCCTTCATATTGCGGAGCTCCCTGAAATACTCAGCCGCCTCTTCGAGATCGTGGTTATGAGCCATTATATTGGCGGTAACATATACCTTTACGCCTGCCGCATGGGCTTTTTCTATGCAGCGTGACATCTCATCTGTCGAAAAATTGCGCGCCTTGGCCCTCAGGGAAAAGAATTCCCCTCCCATATATACCGCATCGGCGCCATAGTGAAGAGCCGCTTCAAATGTATCCGGTCCTCCCGCGGGAACGAGAAGCTCGGGCTTTTTCCTTTTATCCATGCCTGATCCCCTTTAATCCCTTTTCCTGTAACTGACTGTCACTCCGTCCGCCATCGGCAGTATTGCCGACTCCAGATAAGGTGAATCGCTGACTTCCCTGAGGTATTCCCTCATCCTTTCGTGAATGGTGCGGTCCCTGCGCCTTACCGCATATCTGGACTCTATGACATCCCCGTCCTGCATCACATTGTCGGAAACAAGCATTCCGCCGGGTGCAAGGAGCCTTACGATGTCATCAAGAAACGTTATATACTGTCCCTTTGCCGAATCAAGGAAAACGAAGTCATACCCGCCGTCCTTAAGTCCGGGAAGAATCTGTGCCGCATCGCCTTCAAGAAGCTCTATACGGCCATCCTTGGCATATTTCCCGAAATTCTCCCTCGCCTTTATGAGCCTGGGTTCATAATTCTCAATGGTTGTGACACGTGCGTCAGGTGCATATTGATGCATAAGGAGTGCGGAAAATCCGACAGCCGTGCCGATCTCCAGGATATTCCGGGGACGCACATATCCCATCAGAAAGCGCAGGAATCCCTGAACGGAAGGCCTGATAATGGGAATTCCTTCCGAAAGTGCCTGCTCCCTGATCTCCTCGAGATGATCTGCGAGCGGCTTTTGGGTAAGCTCTATGTATTTTTCCGTACGGTCTATGTTCATATAATCTGTAAAGGGCGTCCGAAACGGACGCCCCCTGTTTTAAGTTATGGATTTACGGCTTCCGGTTCCGCGGGCTCTTCCAAGCCTTCGGTTTCCTCAAGCGCGGATTCAGGCACCGCATCTTCAAGGATCTCGGGTTCTTCCTCCACGATCTCCTTTGCTTCATTCTCAGCCGCTATCTGCCGGAACATATCCTCGGCAGTCATCTCCGTGCTGAGGGTATAGGTTCCGCCCTTTACGCCTTCGCGGTATTCGGATGCGTAATACTGGAGCGCAAACAGGATCGAATCCCTTGAAAGTCCCTTGGATTCGAAAAGCTCGCCAAGTTCCTTTGCGCTAAAATCAACGGGGATCTCAACCGTGATCTCCTTGCCGAATCCCTCGGATGAAATGGGCTCTTCGGTAAAGACCCTGTAACCGAGGTTATAGCACCTTGTCGCGCCCTTGATCACGAAATATACGATTATCACCCACATTGCGACCCTGAATACCACGTCCAGGACCGAAAGGGACAAAAACAATGTCTTTTTCTTACTCATAATCAAACCTTATTCGAAATCCAGCGCTTCCGTTATCCGATAGGTCATATCCTGCATCATCCTGCAGAAAGCGAGCTCCGCATCGAAAAATGCATCTGCTCTCGGCTCGGCCGCCCTGAATCCGACAATTTCCGTTCTGAATCTGTCATATTCCGCCAGATCGATGTCATCGGACTGCTGAAAATTATAATTCCTCCGGCGGAAATCATCAACCCTGCGCTTAAGCTCGGGATCCTTCTTAAGCTCATCAAGTGCTTCCCTGTACTCCGCGTAGATATCCGTATCCTTGATGGAAGCGATGAAATTTTGCATTGCGTCTTCGTAAGTATCCAACGCGTTCTCCTTACGCTTCCTCGATAATGGGAAGTATCATCGGCTTTCTCTTGAGGTTTCTCCACACGAAATCACTCATCGCATCCCTTACGGAGGTCTTGATGGTATTCCAGTCGGCACCTTCATCCAGGCATTTCTCTACCGCCGACCTGGCAACGGCTGAAGCCTCAGCCAGAAGATCCTCCGACTCCTTGATGTATACGAAGCCTCTCGATACGACATCGGGACCCGCAATAAGTTCTCCCTCAGCCGAAATGCACATGCATACAATGATTATACCATCTGCGGCAAGTCTCTGCCTGTCACGGAGAACCACATTGCCTACATCACCGACACCGGATCCGTCGACCAGTATATCCCCAACGGGAACCTTGCCATTAACCTCTGCGCTCTCACCGTCAAGCTCGAGAACATCTCCGCTTGAGATTATCTTGATCCTGTCCTTGGAAAATCCGAGTTCCCTGGCAATCTTGGCCTGGGCCATCAGATGCTTGTATTCTCCGTGCACGGGAACGCTGAACTTGGGCTGTACCAGCGAGTAGATCAGCTTTATCTCCTCCTGGCATGCGTGTCCCGATACATGGACATCCTGGAATACGACATTTACTCCCTTTTGAAGGAGGGAATTGATGATCCTGGTAACGGGCTTTTCATTTCCCGGGATGGGATGTGATGAAAAGATTACCGTATCCCCGGCACCGATCGTGATCTTTCTGTGTGTTCCGTCCGCCATTCTCGACAGCGCCGCCATACTCTCGCCCTGGCTTCCGGTCGTGATGATGACCTGTTTGTCCGCGGGTATGTCCTTCATCTCGTCGAGCGTTGCAAGAGTGTTCTCGGGAATATCGATGCACTCAAGCCGCTGCGCGGTATCGATGATATTGACCATGCTTCGGCCCTCGACCGCAACGCGTCTGCCGAACTTGTAAGCCGTATTGATTATCTGGCGCACCCTGTCGACGTTCGAAGCGAAGGTCGCAACGAATATCCTGGTATTCTTATTTTCCTCGAATATATCGTCGAAGATGGGGGCCAGAGTCTTCTCGGAAGGTGTAAATCCGGGTCTTTCCGCATTGGTCGAATCGCAAAGGAGTGCAAGCACGCCCTTTTTTCCGATCTCCGCGAATCTCTGAAGATCGATCGCATCTCCGTAAACGGGAGTGTAATCAACCTTGAAGTCTCCGGTATGTACAACGCAGCCGACAGGCGAATAGATCGCCAAAGCTGCGGCATCAACGATACTGTGGTTGGTCCTGATGAACTCAACCCTGAACGCACCGAGGTTTATCGACTGACCGAAGGTCACAACTTTCCGCCTGATGCTTTCCATGAGCTTGGTGCCCTGGGCCGAATGCTCCCTGTCATACTCCTCGAACTTGTGCTCGATGAGTCCCATGGTCAGCCTGGTCGCATAAACGGGACCGGGAACCTGCGTAAGAACATAGGAGATCGATCCTATATGATCCTCGTGTCCGTGGGTTATGACAAAGCCCTTGAGCTTGTCGTAATTTTCCTTAAGGTATGTTACGTCGGGTATTACAAGATCGATACCCAGCATGTCGTCCTGCGGAAACGCAAGTCCGCAATCCACAACGATAATACTGTCTTCGTATTCGAAGGCAGTGATGTTCATTCCGATCTGCTCAAGCCCGCCCAGAGGGATTATCTTAAGCTTGGAGGTCGGAATCTCTTTATTAGTGTTACTCAAATAAATTGTCCTTTCTTTTCAACGGAAAAGAAAACCCTGCCCGGCGCGTTCTCAATCCTCACGCTCAAGTGAGACGTCATCGAGAAGGTCCTCAAAGACAGGTGCCAGGGCATCGAGCTCGTCGTCGTCAGATACGATCACGTATCTGCTCTCCTCTTCGCCCTCTTCGGAGATGTCCTTGAGG
>JAFWUY010000038.1 GCA_017524035.1 Lachnospiraceae bacterium
ATGAGAGGAGACGGATGCGGCCCTTATTTCCACATAGCAGCCGCATTTGTGACAGGTTCCGGCCAGCAGGCTGTCGCAGGACGTACAGACGCTCAGGCGTTCCTCATAGAGTTCATCCGGTGTCCTCTCCTCATCCGGCAGCATGGCCCTGGTTTTCTTCACATATTCATAGATATCGGCCTTTTCCGCCATGTCACGGATCAGGCAGAGCTTACATTTTTCCATATTTACACCATAACACATATAGGGTATTATTTGTTATACAAAAGCCCCCGGAGAAGGCTTATCACACTTAATATGCTTATTTCCACATATATAAGCAAATTATGTATGTAACCATTTCCGGAGTTTTTTTATGTCAAAAAACCAGATAGCAGGTAAATATATTAGTTCACTAAATGATCAGCTGGGACTTAGCATTAAACCTCAGCCCATATACCAATCAAAAGGACTTAAAACCCATATGCTAAAAAGCAAGCATTATATTGCTTTAAAGTATATTGATAAAATACCCGAGATATTAGAAAAACCCGACTATATTGGAGTTGACAGAACATCTAATGCTATATGCTAACAAAGTCCTAAAAGTAATTGACTAAAAACCGGTCCGACAATATAATGCACTTGTAGAATCATTTGACGAGCCGGAAAAGGTACCCGGCGCTCCGGAAACGGAACCTGATATGGTGGATGATTCGCCGCCCACCCAAAGATTCTACAAAAAATAATCCGTGCAAAACGCACGGATTATTTTTTATCTGCTTTTTTCCTTTTCCTCGTACATATCCTCGTCCGCATCCCCAACAAGCTGTCTGAGGGTCAGCGAACCTGATGATGAAGCAATCCCAATGCTCACGGTGAGTTCAAAAGGAACCTCGGTCTCTTTATTTATCTGTGCAAGCTTTTCCTTGATCCTGCTCTTTAAAGCTTCACTCTCCTCCCTGCTGTTTGATTCAAACATAACAGAGAATTCATTTCCCCCGTATCTGGAGATATTGGCTCTTTTAGGAAGGTCCCTGCATCCCATTCTGAGCGCATCGGCAATATTCTTGAGCGCCCTGTCCCCTTCCACATGTCCGTAGGTATCGTTTATGGCCTTGAACTTATTGGCATCGATCATCATCAGATACATTGTGGCACCGTCCGAATGGTTCTTAGCCCATGAATGGTAAAAATGCCTCATCTGCTTTCTGTTGTTGAGTCCGGTAAGGGGATCAAGTGATATGAGCTGATCGATCCAGTTCAGATACAGAAGTGCCGTTGTTATCGCAAGGACTGCGCATGCAATGGGAAGTCTGGGATAGATGAACTGTAAGATCCCCGCTCCACCCGGTGCTATGGGAAATAGAAGTATGACCTCCAGGGTCTTCTTTTCATTCTCATCCCTGCTGCGAAGAAGCCTTATAAGGGCATGAATAAAAGCAAGTACCACATAAACATAAGCCAGGGTATACGTGAGGATATAATACGAGCCTCTATGATAAGCTCCGTTCCCATCCACGTAGAATAAAAATCCCGTAAAAAGATTCAGCACAAGCAGCGCCGAAAGCGCCCAGACAAATACCGATGAGAACTTTGAAAGCAGCTTAGTCTTTACAAATATGGATTCCGACATGTACTCAAAGTACATAAACCAGTAATAACACATTAAAACCGTGGCGAAATAATACACGGTCCTGCATATGATCCTGGCTGAAGGAGTATATGCCCCGAGGCTGACCGTTCCCTCATTAATGAGCACAAACACGGTATCGGTAAGCACAAATAACATCTCCGAAACGATTGCCATGGAGAAGTGTCTCTGCGCAACCATCTTGGAAAGGCCCATATTCTTGCTCAGGATGATCGCCATGAGAAGAAAAGAAAATATATTGATCTCCGTATAAAGGATGGAATACTCTGCCATTTCAGGCTCCTTCGCTGGGAGTGAACAGGGGGACGGTTCCTGCGTTCACCCGCTTTTTTATCTGTCCAACAGATTATAGCGCGAAATTATCCGAAAATCCAAAAACATATTAATACGGCGGAAAGCATCTGCTTTCCGCCGCATATATCAAACACAGATGTGAACGGAGGAACCGTGACTGTGTTTATTATATCAGTAAACCAGTTCGTATGTACCCAGACGGGTAATCACAAAGCCCAGACGTCCTTCAGGCGTAGGCGTTACCGTGCACAACTTCTCTCTTGAGCCATCGGGGAGCACCCTGTATACCGTGACGTTGCCCGTTCCTGCAGGAACTATGGTATGAAGAACACACTTAACCTTCAGGATTGCATCCGATCTGAATGATATGCGCTTATATCCCTTTCCGCCGGTCTGGTTACAGGTAACATCCAGCTCTCCCTGTCCGGATGTACTGTTATCATTGGAGAATCTCAGAGCCGTTCCGTTTCCGACAAATACATGAAGCGAATTATCCACGCTCCGGTCAAGAGCATAGAAAACGCCTGCAGGTATTATCTTCTCATATCTTCTGAGAACAACCTGAAGAATTCCTGTTCCGTGAGTATCCTCAGGAAGTGTACTCTGTCCCAGAAGCACTTTCTCCAGTTCTTCGAAGGAGCCTATGCTTCCGCCGCCTACAGTGTAGCCGAATTCAGGTTCCACAGGGGATGAAGAAGATCCCGATCCTGAAGATACGGGAGTACTTACCGGAGTCCCTGCCTTTTTGATCACTGTATATTCCGAGAAACCGTCGGTGCTGAATGTCAGCATCCCCGTAGATGTATTGTAGACCGCATCCAGTTCCTCATATGTGCCGCCGTGATGCCTGACGATGCTGTATGTCTCACCGCCTGAAAGATTATTCGGAACCGCAAGTGACAGATTAACGGGGGATGACAGATCAGTCAATGCATTGGTCCAATAGTTGGAAGGTGCACTGAAATACGTTCCCGAACCTCCCTTGCTGATGATATTTGTCATGGAGATATCGGCTGTGGTAACTGCACTGATGAAGTCCGCCGAATCGCTTCCCATTCCGTTTTGAAGATCATTGTCTGAGGGATTTGCAGCAGTGACCGCATTTACGGCGACATTGCCGCTTGTGACCGCATTTTCCGCACCGCTCACCGACATGGAAGTGATCCCGCTTGCCGATACGCTTGTCTGGGCATCGGTCCGGGTAAATGCACCGTTAATATGAAACTGGCCGTTTGCTGTAACTTCAAATACCGACTGACCGCTCTGTGCGGTAAGGGCATGTCCGTTTATGGATGCGCCGGAAATCTGGTATCCGGGCCTTGGAATGAATTTATATGTAAGAATGTCGCCACTCTTGCACTGAACAAAATGTCCGTCGGGGCTTACATCAAGATAATCGTGATAACCGCCGACATCATGTCCGTCTTCCCATATGGTATCCGAACCGCGGACGATCTTTAACAGCTGAATGGTTCCGGTAGCGGGATCGACATAACAGTCTCCTCCCATCCATCCCGGGTCGTCATCAGTCCACACTATATTCGCATAATTTCCGTCAGTTCCCGCACCGGTCACACTTATGCCTATCGATGATGCTACCGGTATATTCTCAAATCTGACATGATTATAAAAAGCCCCGTCAGAGTTGACTGTAGTACTTCCGATTGTTGCTGAGGTGAATTTATAACCGGGCTCAAGTGACAGATCGATGTTACAGGTTCCGGATGATACCGAAGCAGATATCGAAGCCTCACCGGGATTACTGTGAAAAGTCTCTCCGCCTGCATCGACAGCTATATCTCCAATCATCCGCGCATTGCAGCCGCTTACCGTTACGGTCATATCAGTGTTCGCAGCACTGACTATTACGGGCGAAGTTCCGAGGACCATGCACAGACACAAAACTACGGCAGAAAAAACGGCCGTCGTTCCTTTACTGATCTTATTATTCATATTCTTCCCCACCTTTCTAAGATCTGATAATCAAAGAATAGCATTAAAACTTTTCGGAATGGCCTGTTTTTCCGTTTCGTCATTGACAGGACGGAAAACAGAAATCCGCACGAACGCTTTGTGATATGATTTAATCTATGAAATTATCTGAAATACTTAAAAAATACATGTCCGAAGCGGGTCTTTCCGCACATGAAATAGCTGTAGCAAGTTCTCTTTCGGATTCCACCTTAAGCCGTTACATAAGCGGAGACAGATGTCCTTCCCCGGAAAGCGGTGAATTTGAATCCCTTTATGATGGATTAAAAAACTTATTGACTGAAAAGGGTATCGATGTCTCAGAACTGAGCGAAGAAATGCTGTCATCCGTCCCGGGCTTTTATACAGATATACGAGAGTATTCATCAAGGTTGTCTTCACTGATGAAATGCCTGTCTGTCAGCAATGCTTACCTTGCCAAAAGAACCGGGTACGATCCTTCATTTATTTCCAGGATTCTCTCCGGTGAAAGATTCCCCGCCAATCATATAACATTCAGCGATCAGGCAGCGGAATGCTTTGTTTCCTGTGCTGATGATCCGAAAGGATGCAAAAAAATCGACGATCTGTTCGGCTCTCCTTCTTTTTCGGTAGCAGATAAAGAAGTGAAGGTCCGTATGATCAGCTCATATCTTCTGACCGGTGACGCATCAGCGGACGAACAAAAAGCAGGCAGTCAAAAGAAAGCTTCAATAATCCATTATCTGGAAAAACTGGATGCTTTCGACCTGAACGATTATATGAAGCAGATCCGTTTTGATAAACTCATCGTTCCATCACTCCCCGTTTCATCAGCAACAAAACAGTATATGGGGATCAAAGGATACAAGTCAGCCGAACTCGGCTTTCTCAAAAGGACTGTACTTGCAGGTTCTTCAGAGCAGGTATTTATGTTCTCCGATATGCCTATGGAAGAAGTTGCATCCGATATGTCCTTCAGCAAAAAATGGATGCTCTGGCTTGCAATGCTCCTGAAAAAAGGAATAGGCATCACCATAGTCCATAACATCAACAGGCCGGTGGATGAAATGATACTTGGTCTGGAAGCCTGGATCCCTCTGTACATGACCGGGCTTATTTCACCATATTACAAATCCGGGAAAGGTGATGACGGAATTCATCATATGCTGAGGATATCCGAAAACTGCTCACTGATGGGAGAATGCATCGGTAAAGATACGGAATCTTCGCTTTTCACCGTTGGCGGGAGCATGGAATTACGGAATCTGGCCGAAAAAAGAAAAGAATTTATCATGGCTGATGCTCTTCCGCTTATGGAAATATACACGGAAGACAGAAAAGAAGAATTCGAAGAAATGCTTAAGAAAGAAAAAGCCGCAAGCACGGACGAAGAATATCCGAAAACCCTGAAATTTGCATCAGATAACTATTTCAAAAACATAAAAATCACATCGGTTAGTCCGAAACTGACTGTTATCACCAAGGAAAACGCGCCGATGATGCATTTTGCCATAAGAAATCCCCGCGTGATCGATGCAATAGAGTCACTTGATAGAGAATAGCCCGGGAAAACAGTGGTGTAAACGGGAGACGGCTTGTGCTGTATCAGGCGAAGCCATGAAACAGCGCAAGCCGTCCCCCTGTTCGCCCTCAAATCTCAGTTGCGACAACTGAGGTTACGCTGCTTGCGGGGAGCTTTACCTTGATTCCGGTGCCGCCGCCAGTTACCTCTGCAGGGATCTCGGTGATCTTAACGGTCTCGGGAGAGTCGAAGGTGTTGTGAGCGGTGATCGCACCTGCAACGGTCTTTGCTACCGCACTGCTAACCTTAACTCCGCCGACGATGATATCGATCTCCGCTTCTTTATCGGGATCTGTGTTGACTAAGGTAATGCATACCTTGCCGTCCTTTTCGCTGGAAGAAACGGAAAGTGAAGGGATCTCGTAATCTCCGTCCTTAAGATCCTCCGCCTCAGCATAGCTTTCAACATGGTGTGCATCCATATGATCCTTGAAGAGATCATATACATGATAGGTGGGAGTAAGGATCATCTTAGGTCCGTCGGTAAGGATCATTGCCTGGAGGACATTGATCATCTGTGCGATGTTGGCCATGACAACAGTATCGCATCTGTCATTAAACATGTTCAGATTAAGGCCTGCGATGACCGCATCACGGATGGTGTTCTGCTGGTAAAGGAAACCGGGATTTGTTCCGGGCTCAACCTCGAACCAGTTGCCCCACTCGTCAACGATGAGCTTAAGCTGATGATCATCCTTGGAAGCTCTCTTAAGAACAGCTATGTTCTCATCCATGATCTCACCAAGTCTAAGGGTCTTTTTAACCGTCTCAAAATAATCGGTCTTGCCAAAAGCAGTAGCGCTGTTCTTGTTAAACCAGCCGGTTCCGGGAACGGTGTAATAGTGGAGAGAAAGCGCATCGACAAACTGTCCTGCCTTCTCGGCAACAACCTTTGCCCAGTTGATATCGTCTCCGTTCGCGCCGCATGCGATCTTGTAAACGGGATGATCGTTATCGTAATTTCTTACGAAGGTGGAATATCTCTTGCACTCATCGGCATAAAACTCGGGAGTCATATTTCCGCCGCATCCCCAGTTCTCGTTACCGATACCCCAGTATTTTACATTCCAGGGCTATTCATGACCGTTTGCTCTTCTGAGATCCGCCATGGGAGATACTCCGCCCATATTGCAGTACTCTACCCAGTCGCTCATCTCCTGAACAGTTCCGGAGCCTACGTTTCCGCAGATATAAGGATCCGCACCGACCTGTTTGCAGAGCTCAAGGAATTCATGTGTTCCGAAGGAATTGTCCTCGGTAACTCCGCCCCAGTTGGTATTTACGATCTTCTTCCTGTTCGCCTCAGGTCCGATTCCGTCCATCCAGTGATAGGTATCGGCGAAGCATCCGCCGGGCCATCTGATAACGGGAACCTTGATGTTCTTAAGTGCATTAACGACATCACATCTCATGCCGTTTACGTTAGGGATGCCATCCTCTTCCTTTACGAACACGCCTTCATAGATGCATCTTCCGAGATGCTCGGCGAACTGTCCGTAGATATTCTTGTTAATGGTGCCCTTGCTCTTTTTGGTGTTTACTACAATGTGTGCCATATAAATTCTCCTGAATTATTTATCTTCCCATACTATCTCGTCTGAAAGATCTTCCCTTGCAAACGGTCCGGGTATAACCTTAAGTCCTCTCTTGTTCCCGAAGTAGTCGGTATTGAAGGTGATCGGAGTTCCGTCAGGGTTCTCGTAATACTCTTCGGGTTCGAAAGCTTTTCCGAGTGTTTCGGTATCTATCATATGAACCTTGAAATCCTTCACAAGGTCGAACACGTTGGTCCTGAGAGAGTACTTGCCCTTCTTTTCTTCAAGCTTTACGAAAGCCTTGGTCTTCTTGTCGACCAGATGATCCTTCTCGTGCTTGAATGCGCCCGCGCCGTTAAAGTAAGCATTACCGTGGATCCAGACAGGGAGATGTCCGAAGTGGCCGGTTGCCAGTTTGCCCATATCAGGACGGCGCTTACCTATATCGAAAAGTTCGATCCAGTCCTCATAAAGAGGGTATTCATTCCACACATGGGTTCCGACCTCCATGTTGGTGGGAACACGCTTGGGATCCCAGCCCTTGAGATAATCCTTGGGGATCTTGGTGTTCTGGATGAAGATATTGTTATAGAACCTGTCATCACCGTGAAGGATCGTCATAAAACCGAGAACCTCGGTACGGTGTGCGATGTGGTAAGGAGTATAACGGGGCTCACGCTGTCCGTTTACGATGGAATCGACACCGCCTCCGACCATGACAAACGATCCGCAGACAAGGTTATGTACCATCGCAACGCCCTGTGTGGCTATTCTCAGTGAGCAGGGTGAAAGAAGTATATTGTTGTCGATGAGTGTGGGACCGTGTCCTACCTCGACGAAAAGATCCTGATCGAAACGGTCGGGACCAGCCTTTATGAATTCGGGGAAGCAGTTGTCATGCAGGAAGTTCTGTGTGATACGCGTTCCCTGTGCCTGCCAGTCGCACCAGATTCCCATCCAGCAGTGATGGATATGATTCCTTCTGAAGATGACATCGATCGCAGCATGGAACTTGATTCCCGCGATCTCGGCTCCTCCGAGCTGCTGCATGTTGTTGATGTGATGGATGTGGTTATCCTCGATTATCGAGAATACGCATCCCATTCTTCCTACGATACCTGTCTGTTCACAGTTATGGATATGACATCTTCTGACTATGTGTCCGCCGACGGTCTCCTTGGTCCAGCCGTCATACTGGGCACGGCATACGGCGTCCCTTTCCATCTGGGTCGGACTCTTTACATGTTTGTGGAAAAAGTAATTGTCGTTGTTTTCCTGGGAATAGTTACCGAAGGAAATACCGCAGCACTTTGATCCGTAAACATCACAGTCTTCTATGATCCAGCCCTTTGACCAGTGTGCGCCGATCATTCCGTCCTGGTATGCTGCGGGAGGTGCCCAGGTGGTTGCTGCCTTACATACGGTAAATCCCGAAAGGGTGATATAGCTTCTGTATTTTTCCGTAGGCATGAAGCAGTTCCTGCGGACGGTTATCTCTACTTTTTCCTTTTTCGGATCCTTATCCTTGAAGTTGGCATAGATGACGGTCTCGCCTGTCTTCTCATCCTGTTCGCAGTACCACTTGTAGACCGAGAACTCGGGTTCCCAGCTTCTGTCGTATACCTTGCCGTCAACGCATTCCTGAAGTGTTGCGGTCTCATACATCATACGGTCATTAAGAAATACGTTACCGGTATGCATATGATTGTCCGCAAAGTACCAGTCACCTTCAACCTCCTGAATGTAAGGGTTGTAAGCGCCGAATACGGTGTTGTCGATCCTTGTGACATATGTGGATCCCTTGTATTTTTTCCAATCGGTAACAACCTCCGCACCGGTGATCACTGCTTTTAAAGGCTTCTCCGATGTGTAGGTGATCCTTGCATCTTCACGTCCTGCATTCCTGGGATTTACATACTCCCTGTAGATTCCGGGAGCTACGATAACCTCATCTCCGGCTACGGCGATATCAGCCGCATCCTGGATGGCTTTGAAAGGAGACTCTTTACTGCCGTTTCCCCCACGGGCAGCATTAACATTGACATAGATCTTCATAGGTGTACCTCCTGTTTTGAAAAAGATCAGTATTTTTTCCTTGAAGCCAGTTCCTCATATATCCTGCGGTAATTCTCATACCTGATGCGCGGGATTTCGCCATTCTCCACGCCGGTTTTGATGCCACAGTCATTTTCATAAACGTGTGAGCATCCCGCAAATCTGCAGTTTTTCTCAAACTGTGAAAATTCGGGATAAAAGGTCCAGAGGTTTTCTTCGGTCACATCCCTGTTATCGAAGCTTGTAAAGCCCGGCGTATCACAGATAAATGTGTCCTCTGAGATCATGAACAGTTCGGAATGCCTTGTCGTGTTCTTACCCCTGCTTATCTTTTTGCTTATCTCTCCGGTCTCGGATATTTCTTTTCCGAAGAGTCTGTTTATCGTGGATGATTTGCCCGCTCCGCTGGGCCCCGCAAGCGCCGTGGTCTTCCCCTCAAGGGTCTTTTCGAGTTCTTCAAAGCCCTCTCCCGTCCTCGCGCTTATGAGTCTCGCATCGTATCCCGCTTTTCTGTAGACAGACACAAACTCCGATCCGATCGAATCCGTGTCGATATCTTCTTTGTTAAAAGCAATGACACAGGGCAGTTTTTCTTTTTCCAGATTAATGAGGAATCTATCTAACAGATTAAGAGATGGATCCGGATCTTTCACCGCAAATATGATGAGTATCATATCAACATTTGCTACTTCCGGCCTGAAAAGAGAATTCTTCCTCGGTAGGATCTCCGATACATTACCTGTATTTTTATCGGGATCGATCACGTCTATAACGCAATCATCCCCTACAAGCGGCTTGAGGCCTTCCTTTCGGAAAGCCCCTTTTGCTCTGCATTCATATACAATCGAACCCGTGGCTACGTAATAGAAGCCTCCGATGCCTTTGATTATCTTGCCCTTAACGGAATCCATCAAGTATCTTCCTGTGTGAAAATGATCTCTCTTGTGAAGGATTTCTCTACAGTTGTTCCGGGAATCACATTTCCATTGCTGTCCGTCGTAGGTTCGGTGGTAACGGTATATGTCACGGTCAGAACACCGGAAGGACATCCTATACCATAGAAATTCGATGTATAAGGGAACTCCCTGGTAGTCTGCTCAAGGAGCACTTTACCGTCGGAGCCGACCAGTCTGAGCTTGACCTCGGTACCGCTTATATAATCGGGTGCCTCACTCGATGAGGGTGCGGATACATTGAGATTACACTTATAAGTATGAACCTCGGGACCCGAGCTTACTTCGAAATCGATTGTGGCCCCTTCGCTGACATATGTACCTTCAGCAAGGGACTGCGAGCAGACCGTTCCTGCGGGAATTTCCGCCGAAGGAACATATGTGATCCTGCCTATGCTGAGTTCATTCTCTATACAGGTAACGGTGGCATCGGTTTCATCCAGGCCTATTATGCGGGGTACCTTGACCTTGACATCGGTAGGACCAACACTGACCGTAATGGTAACCGATACGCCTTTTGCAGCCATTACTCCGGCTTCAGGATTGGTGGAGATGACAAAGCCCTGGGGAACCTCGTCCGAGCTTGCTTCTTCCATATTTACGGTAAATCCGCTCAGCTCGAGGGTGAGCTTTGCTTCATTTATCGTCTTTCCTACAACATCAGGCATTTCCACTGAATCGGTACCGGAGCTTACAAGCAGATTTACATTGGTTCCGGAAATGATGGTGGTTCCGGCTTCGACATCACAGCTTATGACTATTCCGGATGCGATGGTCTCCGACTCCTGAAAATCGACAAGAGGATTAATGCCGAGCGCGACAAGAGCATTCTTGGCACTCTCTATATCGGAGCCGACAACGGAGGGCATGACAACTTCCTTTACCTCAACCGTTCCCTGTCCCTGATCGTTGATCACGACACTGCTTCCGGATTCGCCCTGGTTTCCGGTTGAATCCATCCTGTTTCCGATGATCTTGACCGCAAGGAATATGATGATCATCACGATGACGATACCGGCAAGTATCGACAGTGCCGTGGTGATCTTTTCCATTCTGGAGGGACCGTCATAATCTCCATGATGTCCCATACCGTCATCATCATCTACTTCATCATCGCCGTAGTAATCACTTTCGGCGAGTCTCATCTGTGCGGTATTTGATGTCTCTTCGGGATAATAATCGCTGTAATCTGCGGTGCTGTTCTTGATCTCCTCCATCTCCTCGTCGGTCACGGTCCTGGTACCTTCCGTCTCGACACCCGAACGGACAACAAAATCAGCATCGGGAGTAAGCAGGCACTGCTTAAGGTCTTCAACAAGCTCCTGCATATTCTGATATCTGCGGTCGGGAGATTTTTCACAGCACTTAAGGACTATGTCTTCGAGTGAATAGGGAATCTCGGGAACAAAATCCCTGGGTGAAGGCATGGGCTCCTGGATATGCTTGATCGCGATGGCAACGGTGGTCTCACCGTTAAAAGGAACCCTTCCGGTGAGCATTTCGAACATTGTGACACCGAGTGAATAGATATCACTCTTTTCATCGGAGTAACCGCCTCTTGCCTGTTCGGGAGAGGTATAGTGAACCGATCCCATGACATTGGAGGTTATGGTGTTGCTGGTAGCTGCCTTTGCAATACCGAAATCGGTAACCTTAACCTTGCCTGCAAGGGAAATGATTATATTCTGGGGCTTGATGTCCCTGTGAATTATGTGCTTTTCGTGAGCGGCCTCGATACCCATACCGACCTGGATGGCGATACTTACAGCCTCTTCAAAGGAAAGGCGGGCCTTCTTTTCGATATACTTCTTGAGGGTGATTCCCTCAACAAGCTCCATTACAATATAGTAGATGTCGGCTTCTTCACCTACATCATAGACATTGACCACATTGGGATGCATCAGTCCGGCGGCTGCCTGCGCCTCTACGCGGAACTTGGAAACGAAATTCTCGTTCTCCGAAAACTCCTGCTTGAGCACCTTGACGGCAACATTTCTGGAAAGCTTGTTGTCGACAGCCTTATATACATCGGCCATTCCGCCTGTACCGATCTTCTCAAGTATCTCGTAGCGGTCTGCGATTGTCATTCCGATCTTGACCATGAATTATTTATCCTCATATCTGATGAGCACTACGGAAATGTTATCGAGTCCGCCGTTCTCATTTGCTTCTTTAATAAGTTTTTCCGCAGCTGTTGCCACATCGGGTGAACCGCTGACTATCTGTCTGATCCTCTCATCGGTGACCATATTTGTAAGTCCGTCGGTGCAAAGCATGACCGTATCACCGCTTTCCAGTATATGAGAGTAGATATCGGGTTCTACGTCGGGCTTGATGCCAACCGCCCTTGTGATCACGTTCTTTTCCGGATGTGATCTTGCTTTTTCCCTTGTAAGACCGCCCCTGCGGATCATCTCTTCAACAAGCGAATGATCTACCGTGATCTGCTTGATGTCCCTGGGAGTGATGACATACATCCTGCTGTCACCCACATTGACTGCCTGGACAACATTCTCAATAAAAGTGCAGGCCACCACGGTCGTTCCCATTCCCTCGGTAATAGTCTCCTCAACCGAAAGTTCGTAAACGGCTTTGTTGGCTTTCAGTACAGCATTCTTAAGGGAGATCGAAGGATTGCTCTCATTCGAGGCTTTGATGCTGTCGATCATCGTATTGACCGCCGTGCGCGAAGCCATCTCTCCCGCTGCATGACCACCCATACCGTCAGCGACTATAAAAACATTTAGAAGGTCGCCCATCGGAAGGTCAGTGGTGTAAACGCAGTCCTGATTGTTTTTTCTCATTAGTCCCGTATCGGAACACGAAAATACTTTAAGCACCTTTTTGTCCTTTTAAGGCTTATAGGTAAAATGCCCATAGCGGGTAGATTTTAACATTATTCGGGTTATAAATCAATTTTCGAAAAAGAATGAACGATCATCAGCGGAATGATCAATATGCAGGGAAAAACATATCTCATATTGGACAAAGGCCCCAGCAGATAAGTACCGGTCAGGAGCAGGGACGGAATCAGGGGAAGGATCTTTCCGTACCACCGCTTGAGTATAACCCATATCATGCAGATTATGTTAACCCAGAACGGAAGTGATATTCCGAATATAAATTCCCATACAGGATGCCCCCTGAATAACGAATATGATGTAAAACGCTCATATATGCCGTAAAGTCCGGGGAAAACAGACTTTCTTTCAAAGCCCTCATATCCGGGCACCCTTATGTCATAGCTCTGTGTTTCGATATATCCCGTCATCGTGTAATCGCACAGATCGAATCCTATTGGACTCCACAGAGGGAAATTCAGTCTTATAAAAGCATATGCGTATTTTCCGGGACATTTATACAGATAGTTCCTGTAAAGAGCCCAGAACAGGTTTTTCTTTTCCGCATACGCGGATTCGGAGAAATTGGTCTTGATCATATCGGCGTTTCCGAACTGGAAATACCCGTAATCCGAACCGTCAAAGAATCCCAGAAGCGAGGCCTCATCTTCAGGGCTCATACAGCCGGATTCCCTCGCGTAAACAAGCTGCTGCAGCGGAACCGACAACATCTCCTTCGAATTGTTCCTGCCGACTCCCATCGCGGGATAGGCTGCAAGTGAAATGACCAGATATGCTGCCGCCGAACAAAAAAGAACCGTCACAAATCCCTTTGCTTTCTTTTTGTAAAAAAGTAACGTGATGACCGTAAATACGACCAGGACATAAATGAAATTGTTCAAAAGAAGGCACCCGAGAAGAGAAAAAGCAAAAAGTCTCGGTGCGTAATATATTCCCTGTGAAAAACGGACCACTTCCAGAATGAACATAAGGAAGCATGCACCGAACAGGATGTTCTTGCAGGTTGAAAAGGAAAAAACGGAAATAACGGGATTAAGGGCATAAAAGATAATCGTCAGAACGGGCAGGATCCGGGATTCGCTCTTTTCCGAAAAAAGATTGACAATATACGCACAGAAAGCAGCCAGCACAAGCATCTGAGCGATCGAATATATTACTATGCTCTTTATTCCGGTAAGGTTTCCGAGACCGATGCAGAGCTTGAAAAACATGGTATGCAGAACGGGCTGCTGGGAGGTAAAAGGATCTGTTCCCATTATCATCTGAGCCTGAACAAGAATATCATAGGAAAAAACACCCGGAAAATATGCGAGATATACCGGAAGCCACAAAAGAAAGATTATTAAAATAATGATCGGATAATTAGAGCGGGATTTCATCGTTTTTCTTCGTTTCTCCGTTTGCGGAGCTGTCCGCAGGCACCGTCAATATCACGTCCCATCTCACGTCTTACCGTCGCGGTAACCTTTCTGTCCTCAAGAGCCTTCTTAAAATCATTGGTCTATTTTCCGGAGTTTGGTTTATATCCGGTTTCGGTAACCGGATTGACCGGAATCAGATTCACATGTGCTGAAACTTTTCTTGCAAGTCCGGCAATCTCGTCGGCGTCAGCGGGAGTATCGTTCACTCCTGCGATAAGAGCATATTCGAAAGTAAGCCTTCTTCCTGTCTCTCTGAAATAATACGAACATGCATCCAGAAGCTCATCCAGAGAATACTTATTGGCTATCGGCATAAGGGCTTTCCGCTTTTCATCGGTTCCCGCATGCAATGAAATAGCTAACGTTATTGATAGATGCAGATCGGCAAGTTTTCTGATCTCCGGAACAAGACCGCAAGTCGAGACGGTGATATTCCTCTGGGAAATGTTCAATCCGTTCTCATCGGTAACTAACGTTATGAAACGAATGAGATTATCGAAATTCTCAAGCGGTTCTCCCATTCCCATTACAACAACATTTGATACTCTTTCATTGATATCTTTCGTTATTTTATATATCTGGTCGATCATTTCGGAAGGTTCAAGACTTCTTACACATCCTCCGATGGTCGACGCACAGAACTTGCATCCCATCCTGCAACCTACCTGGGAAGAAATGCATACCGAGTTTCCGTGATGATATCTCATCAGGACACTCTCGACCGTATTACCGTCCCCGAGCCCGAAAAGATATTTTCTGGTTCCGTCATCCCGCGAAACCTGAACCTCGAGCTGTTTCAGATCGGTGATCCCATATTCCGAAGAAAGCTTTTCGCGAAGGGCCGCGGACAGATCAGTCATCTCCTCGAAAGAATTTACAAGCTTTACATGGAGCCACTTATATATCTGTCCGGCACGGAAGGGCTTCTCCCCCAGCCGGGCCATCTCCTCTTTCAATTGTGCCAGTGTAAGCGATTTTATATCTTTCATATTATTTCTGAGCGAACCCGGGCCGGTGGGCAAAACAGCGGAACCGTCCCCCTGTTTCATGGTTTTCTTCGGAGAACACAATAGAAAAATCCATCCTGTTCCGCTTCATCGGGAAGAAGCTGAACCGGTGTATCCACTGTTTCATAATCGTAGTTATCAGTTATGTATAACACTTGTTCTTCATTCTCGGCTTTTCTGATAGTGCAGGTCGAATAAAGAAGAATTCCGCCCTTCTTGACATAGGGCACGCAAGCATCGATGATCTTTCTCTGGAGTACTGTCAGGGATTCCAATCCCTCTTTTGAGAGATTATATTTTATGTCACGCTTTTTTCCGATGACTCCGAGTCCGCTGCAGGGTACATCCAGGATCACAACATCATAGACTCCGTCCGACTCCGGATGATGAACCGAAGCGTCCCTTACCAGCACCTCCACATTATCGCATTTCAGTCTTTCGATGTTTTCACCGATAATGCCGGTTTTGGTTTCCGAAACATCACATGAGGTTACATGTCCGGATGATTTTGCAAGTTCTGATGCAAGGATTGTTTTTCCGCCGGGCGCGGCACAGCAATCGAGCACCTTATCGCCCTCTTTTATGCCTGCAGCAAGGATCGCTTTAACGGAACTTACATCCTGTACATTAAAAAGCCCGTCATCGTATCCGGGAAGACTTCTTATATCCCCCGTATGATAAGCCTGATATACAAAAGGAACCTGAGGATCCTGTTTTAAAGTAACGCCCGTTTCTTTAATGGCATTTGCAGCAGCTTCTCTTTCCTCATCGGTGAGCCCCGATCTGAATCTAAGGGATACACCTCTGATACCGCTCATCGCCTCAAGAATTTTTTCCGCCCTTTTACCGTACTCCCCGGTAAATATATTAACTATGTCACCGGGAAGGGAATATTTGATCCCGAGGTATGTCTCATGGGAATACTGCCCGGACTCCGGAAGGAATATTTCATATCGTTTGTTATCTTTATTTTCCGAAGCTTCCACATCCCTGAGGATCCCTCTCAGAACTCCGTTCACAAATCCGCCGAGTCCTTTGAAGCCACGCTTACCTGCCAGATTTACCGATTCCTTTACGACCGCATACCCCGGAGCATCGGTAAATAGGATCTGGTATACTCCCATCCTCAGTATATTCCTGATAACAGGTTTCATCTTCGGAGTCTTTACGGAAGATTTTCTGTCCAAAATAAAATCCAGCGTTATACGGCGCTCGATTGTTCCTTCGAAAAGGAGCTTGATGAACGCCTTATCACGCCGGTCAAGATAATCATATTTATTCAGAACGCTAGTTATTAAATTGCCGTATCCGCCGTTTGACCCTTCCGCTTCCATCAGGGCATCCAGGGCAATTGATCTGACATTTTCCATCTTTATTTATCCGAGGACGGTTCCGCAGCTCAGCTTATTGCCGAGAAGAAATGCGGAAGTGTCCATTCTCTTTTTTCCTTCTGCCTGAAGTGATGTTACACGAAGAGACCCTTCCGAACATGCAACGGTGAATGAATTCCTGTCAACATCTATGATCTCACCCGGCATTCCGGTTTTATCGGAAAGTGAAGCCTCCCATATCTTCAGAGTCTTTCCTTCAAGACGGGTGAAGGCTCCGGGCCAGGGATTGAATGCACGGATCTGCGCATCGATCTGTCCTGCGGACTTTCGAAAGTCGATAAGACCGTCCTCTTTTTTGATAAGAGGAGCATAACAGCTTAATGCATCGTCTTGGGTAACAGGAGTTATTTTACCTTTCTCTATCAGGGGAAGTGCTTCGAGAAGTGCCTTTCCTCCGAGCTCCATAAGTCTGTCATGAAGTGTTTCAAAAGTCTCGTCGGAAGCAAGTTCATACTTCTTCTGATAAAGGATATCTCCGGTATCGAGACCTTCATTCATCTGCATTATAGTGATGCCGGTCTCCTTTTCGCCGTCAAGTATCACCCTCTGTATGGGGGATGCACCACGGTATTTCGGAAGAAGGGATGCATGTACATTGATACAACCGTATTTGGGCTGCCCGAGGATCTCCTTTGAAAGGATCTGTCCGAAAGCGGCAACCACATAAATATCTGCGGGATACTCCAAAAGCCTGGCCGTTTCTTCGGGTCTTTTGATCCTCTCGGGCTGCAGTACGGGAATGCCCGCAGCAACAGCGACCTCCTTTACAGGGGAAAAGACGGGTGCTCCGCTCCTTCCCTTTGGTCTGTCCGGCTGTGTAATAACAGCTGATATTTCATATCCCGCATCTATAAGACTTTTAAGACTTCCGGCTGCAAAATCCGGAGTTCCCATAAATAGGATCTTCACCTTCTGTTACTCCTCTTCAGGGTTTTCCTCTTCATCATCGTCATCGGAAACGGATTCCGTATCCATCAGCTCACCCTCGAGCTTTTCAGTGTACAGATGGCCGTCGAGATGCTCAAGTTCGTGGCAGATGGCTCTTGCAAGAAGTCCTTCACCTTCTATCTCGATGGGATTCATATCCCTGTCAAGTGCAACCGCCTTGACATGATTCGGTCTTGTAACAATACCGGTCTTACCGGGTAGGCTTAAGCACCCCTCGTAACCGGTCTGCTCACCGTCCTGCTCAGTGATCCTGGGATTAATGAGTACAAGCGGATCTTCTCCCGTAGTATCAATGACCACGATACGCTTTAAAACACCGACCTGGGGAGCCGCAAGGCCGACACCGTTCGCATCATACATGGTCTCGAACATGTCGTCTATGAGCTGTTTATTGCGATCCGTCATCTCCTTAACCTCGATGCAGACCTTATTGAGGACGGGATCGCCGAATTCTCTTATATTTCTGAGTGCCATTTTCTTTACCTCTTATTAAATCAGATTCATGGGATCGAGATCGAACTGGACGAACATCTGTCCCATGTCTTTTTCTTTGAAAAAATCCTCGGATACGTTTCTTACAAAGGAAAGCCTTTGAAGATCGGCATTCTTCACATATAAAACATATCTGTAATAGTCTTTGACCTTCATTATATTGGCAGGTGCGGGACCAAGTATCCTGACCGGACCTTTTGACTTTATCACATCTGACAGCTGCTCAGCAAGAAGTGCCGTCTTCTTTTGATCCGGACCGAACAGCTGTATGCAGAGCATATGCGTTGCAGGAGGATAACCTGCCGCTTCACGGTATGCGAGCTCTTCCGTATAAAAAGCTTCATAATCCTGTGCCGCGGCGCATTTTACGGCATAATGCCCGGGCTGGTAGGTCTGGATGACGCTGATGCCCGGCTTATCGCCCCTTCCCGCCCTTCCGCAGGCCTGCGCGAGCAGCTGGAAGGTTCTCTCGGAAGCCCTGTAATCAGGCACACCGAGTGAAAGATCGGCAGCAAGGATTCCCACCACGGTTACATTAGGAAAATCATGACCCTTTACGATCATCTGCGTTCCTATGAGTATCTGAGCCTCTCCGTTTGCAAAGGAAGAAAGGATCTTGTCGTACGATCCCTTGGTACCCGTTGTATCCTTATCCATACGAAGTACCTTTACTCCCGGATACATCTTGACTATCCTGTCTTCAACCTGCTCAGTACCCGCTTTTATCGCAGCCAGATACGGTGAGCCGCATGAAGGACAATTTGCGGGTTTTTCCGTGATCTCACCGCAGTAATGGCAGACAAGCTTAGAACCCGTATGAAGCGACATGGGAACCTCACAATGCGGGCACATGATGACTTTTCCGCATTCCCTGCAGGATACCTGTCCGGAAAAGCCCCTTCTGTTCAGAAAGAGCATTATCTGCTCTCCCTTTTCGAGCGCTTCGTCCATATGTGCCTTAAGCGATCTCGAGAACATCGACCTGTTTCCGCCCGAAAGCTCTTTCCTCAGATCGATTATCTCGGTTTTGGGAAGTCCTATCCCCGTCGCCCTCTCATTCATCTTGAAAAGGGTGATATTTCCGGCTTTTGCTGCAGAATAGCTTTCCAATGAAGGGGTTGCGGAGCCCATTACAAAGGTCGCACCCGATATCTCACAGAGCTTTTTTGCAACTTCTCTTGCATGATACTTCGGAGTACTCTCGGATTTATAGCTTGCCTCATGCTCTTCATCCATTATTATGAGGCCGATGTTGGGGAACGGCGTAAACAGAGCAGATCTGGGGCCGATGATGATATCTATATCCCTGTTTCTTGCTCTTTCACACTGATCGAATCTTTCACCGGCGGACATTGTGGAATTCAGGACACTTACTCTGTCACCGAATTTCGCATAAAATCTTGCAAGCGTCTGATATGTAAGTGCGATCTCCGGTATCAGGAAGATGACCTGCTTGCCAAGAAGAACACATTTTTCTGCGAGTCTTATATATACTTCGGTTTTTCCGCTTCCCGTAACACCATGGATAAGAAAACTTCCTGAACCGCCCTCTTCTATGTCCATGTTTATGGCATCAACGATCACAGTCTGCTCGCCGTTTAGAGAAACGGTCTTCTTTTCTATCTCGGATACGGAAGGCTTCCTGTATTCGGAGGAAGTTTCGTAATATGCCGCTCCGTTCTTGATCAGGTTACCAACCGTAGCGCCGCTGACTCTAAGTTTTCCCGATATCCACGAAGAAGGGATCCTGTCATTTTCCATAAGAGCCCGCAGAAGGTTTTCCTTGGCTCTTTGGTTCTTTCTGCCGGCCTCGGCCGCAAGCGCAAGAAGCTCATCCTTTTCCATCTTGCGGACCAAGGTCTTGATCTCCACGGGTTTTGCCTTGGCTTTGGCGGGAATAACGGCCTTCAGGGCCTGGGAAAGAGTTCCGCCGTACGTATTCCTTATGAACGCGGCGATCTCAAAACTTCTGTCCTCCGCCCCCATGCTGCCCTCTACAAGTCCGAGGATATCCTTTACCTTGACCGGATCATAGTCCGTATCATCCTTTATGGCGATCACATATCCCTTCTTTTCGGTATTTCCGGCACCAAACGGGATCCTGACCCTGCTTCCCACGCAAATAATACCGGATAACCTTTCCGGTATCCGGTAACTGAACGGTTTATCAAGTTTCTCAATGCTGACATCTATACAGACATCGGCATACTTAACGCCTGTTTCCAACTTAATATCTCCGAGCATTTATTATACCCTATCAGGCACTTTCTCTCAACGACTGAAACAGGGGGACGGTGAACAGAGGGACGTTTCCTCCGTTCACCGTGTTTCAGGTACAACGAAAAAGAGCACCGGGGTGACCGATGCTCTTTTCCGTTTCTTATGAGGGGGGAGAATAACTAACTTTATTAGTTATCTTGATACATATGTTAAAGCAAAATTGTGTCAAAAATATGTCAAAACAACTAAAAAAAAATAAAATTAATTAAGAAACTATAAACAAATTTTCAGTTTCCTAAAAAACTGCGTATTTATCGCATTTATCGGTAATTTTTCATCTTAAAATCAACACTTTCGTTTCCGCGAAATTCATTTAAACCGGACTCAAAACATATATCCAGATCGATTTGTGTCTTTCCCGCACACAATTCCAAAGCGGTTTTCGGACCGAATTTTTCATCTATATAGCCTTCAAAAACATCCATATCGCCGAAATAGATCAGCCTGAATCTCTTTCCTCCGGATACTGCGGTAAGATTTCCGTATTTTCCTTCCTTTCCCATTCTTGAGATCCCGGTTATCCTGACACCGAGGCTTGCAAATAAAGGCCCGGGATTGCCGACTCCGAGCGGTTCAAGCTTTGCCATATCCTTTACAAGCCGAACGGAAGGATATTCAAGCGGTATGCATGCATCGTATCTTACTTCCCTGACAAGATCATCATCCGTCAGACCCGATGATTCTTTCAGCCTATGCGTCAGCTCATCAAGGTTCTTTTCTTCAAGCGAAAACCCCGCAGCCATTGCATGTCCGCCGAATTTCGTAAAAAGCTCTTTCACCTCGGAAAGCTTTTCGAACATATTGTAAGCCGGGATTGATCTACCCGACCCTTTGAGTCCGTCCTCCCCCTTTGTGATCACAAGTGTCGGACGGTTATAATTTTCCTTGATCTTACCGGCAACAAGACCCGCAATGCTTTCATGAACATCGGGAAGATACACGACCAGTATCCTGTCCTCAAGCATATTCCCGTCTTCTATCAGCTTAACGGCCCTTTCCAGCCCCGTAACGGTCATATTCTTCCTGTGATCGTTAAGATCCTTGATATGTGCGGCTTCCCTCAGGCATTCGTCATAATCATCCGACAAAAGAAGACTTACCGAATTGCCTGCCTGTTCGAGACGTCCGGTGGAATTGATCGAAGGTCCTATGACAAAAGAAAGAGAATATGTGCTTATGCGTGATGCTTCAAGCGAATTGGCGCTCATCAGCGCCCTCAGACCGGGATTTCGGGTATTCTTTATGCGTTTGATGCCTTCACGGACAAGATATCTGTTCTCACCGGTAAGCTCCATGACATCGCATACGGTTCCCAGTGCTGCAAACTGTACGGATTCTTCCAATGCGTCATCAAGCTCATCTCCGCCCATCCGGCGTAAAAGAGCCGACATGAACTTATATGCGACCATAGCACCGCATATACCTTTATAAGGATAAACACTTCCGTTTCTGTGAGGATCGACCACGGCTTCGCACTCAGGCAGGATCTCATTTTTCTCATCGCCTTCCCCGAAATAGGGAACCTGATGATGATCGGTGACTATAACCTTCATCCCGAGTTCATACGCCAGTCTGACCTGGGATGCCGCGGCAATCCCGTTATCGCAGGTTATGATGAGTTTTATCCCTTCATCGGATGCTTTCCTCACAAGATCGTCGTTGATTCCGTAGCCGTCACGGAGACGGTCGGGAATCGAATAGGATACATCTCCGCCCGCAGCTCTGATACATTTTACCAGGATGACGGTCGAAGTCACACCATCGACATCATAGTCTCCGATAATGCGGATCTTTTCTCCTGTCTTTACGGCATCGATAAGTGCGTCAACGGCCTTTTCCATATCGGGTAATAGGAAAGGATCATGAAGAAGCCCAAGGTCACCGTTAAGGTAGTCCTCAGCTTCTTCAACGCTGTCTATTCCGCGGTTTCTGATTATGCGGGCGCACAGGGGATCGATACCGAGCTGTCTGCCCCACTCTCTGAAATCTCCGCTTTTTTTTATCTCAATCCACTTTTCCATTTTTAAAGACTGCTTTCATTTTTTCTGCGGCAGGACCCGCAGATCTGAAAAAACTGTTGATTTAAAAAATTACGGGGACGAATTTCGCCCCCGTAAGAAGTATTACTGTCTTTATTATTTCTTTGCCTTAGCGGGGAACTTCTGAGTAAGGATGACCCAGAAAGCACCGGCAAGACATACCGATGAGTAACATCCGCATCCGATACCTACCATAAGAGGAAGCGCAAAATCCTTGATGCTTGAAACACCAAGTATATACAGAAGTGCGACCATTACGAATGTGGTCAGCGAAGTGAAGATACTTCTTGAAAGGGTCTGGGTAACGCTCTTATTGACTATGGAAACGATATCTTTCTTTCCGGCATTTGCCATATTCTCACGAACACGGTCGAAAATAACGATGGTAGCGTTTATCGAGTAACCGACGATGGTGAGCATACATGCCACAAAAGTGTTGCTTACCGAAACCCTAGCGGCCGCATAGAATGCAAGTACAACGAGAACGTCATGTACAAGTGCGATAACGGATGAGAAACCGAATCTGAAATCCTTGAATCTGATCCTGATATAAATGAGCATGCAGATGATTGCTACGATAACCGCAATGATGGTGTCTCTCTTCATCTCATCGGAAATGGTGGATGAAATGGTCTCGGTCTGGATGCTTGTTGAAGCGACTCCGAACTTGGTCATGAACATCTCTTCAAGAGCCTGTCTTACGGAAGACTCAAGGGTAGAAGTCTTAAAGATTACTTCATTTGAATTCTGAACGGTCTGGACCTGAACGGTACTTCCGGTGATTGCCTCAATCTCCGGAACAACTGTGTCGGTAAGCTGCTGAAGAGTGTAATTCTCGTTAAAGTCTACAGTGGTTGCGGTTCCGCCGACGAAATCAAGTGAATAGTTGAGGGCACCTTTTCCGGCTCCCTTGTTTATTCCCATGAAAACGAAGCCTGCCACTATAACAAGTACGGAAAGAACGATGAAGACCACCTTCTTGCTGAGGAAATCGATGGCCTTTCTTTCCTTTCCTCTTCCGTAGAAGACAACGGACTTAAGTCCGAGGGCATACAGAGCCTTCATGAGCCACTTGGTAACAAAGAGTGCTGTGAACATCGAAACAACGATACCGAGTGCAAGAGTCTGAGCAAAGCCCTTAACATTGGAAGGTCCGAGAAGCATAAGGACAATCGCAGCGATAAGGGTCGTAACGTTACCGTCGATAATGGCTGAAAGCGCCTTGGCATAACCTGTGTTAACAGCATCCTCAACACTTGCTTCCCTGCCGAGTTCCTCCCTGATACGGGCGAATACAACAACGTTGGCATCAACCGCCATACCTATTGAAAGGATGATACCTGCAATACCGGGAAGGGTAAGCGTAAGTACATCGTTAAATCCGATAAGAAGAAGTACGATAAGCGCAACATAGAAGAAAAGCGCGATTGCTGCAGCAATTCCGGGAATGAAGTATACGACGATCATGAAAAGAGCAACTATTCCGAGACCGATCGCACCGGCTTTAAGGGAAGTGTTGATGGCATCAACACCGAGCTGAGCACCGACAACCTTGGAGTGAAGCTCCTCGAGTTCGAGTGAAAGTCCACCGATGCGGATGGTGGAAGCAAGGTTCTCAGCTTCTTCATAAGTAAACGATCCGGAGATGGAAGCATCACCGTTATAGATTGCCTCATCAACCCTGGGTACACTTACGAATGCTCCGTCATAGTAAATACCGATAGTCTCGTGTCCGCGCGCAACGGCTCTCTCGGTTGCCTCAGCGAATTTAGCGGCTCCTTCCTGGGTAAGGGAAAGAGATACCGCATACTTGTTGTTCTTCATGTTGTCCTGAGTAACAACAGCTCTCGCATCGGAAACGTCGGTACCGGTAATCACAACCGATCCGTTTGCGATAAGCTCCTCGATGGGCTTGTTGAGAGCAAACTGATATGATACCGAACCATCCTCACCTAAAACAGGCTGCTCAGAATAGTTGGGATTTCCTTCGGAATCGGTTGCACTGATGAAATAGAGTGCTCCGGGACGGCCGAGCTGTGAAAGAATGGTCTCCGCATCGGTAACACCGGGGATCTCGATGGCAATCCTGTTGGAACCCTCCTGGTAAACCTGAGCTTCAGTTGAATAATTAGCTACTCTCTGCTGAAGCTTGTAAATGGTATCGGACATATCGGTCTCGGAAGGATTCTCATCTCCGACAACCTGATAAGTGATACTTACACCGCCCGCAAGATCAAGTCCGAGCTTGATATCGGATGCGTTTCCTGCGCCGTTTCCGTCGTAGCCCCATATATCCATGTAGCCAATACCCAGTGTAAGGGCAAGCACTACGATGATAATGAGGAGAGCCTTACTCTTTTTCATGACAAATACTTTCCTTTCAAAAATTAAGAGTGCATAAAAACCAAACAAAAAGATATTACTACCTAATTAAAGAAAAATCAATCTGAGGAAGCGTTTTCATCGCTGTCTGCGCTGTCTTCAAAGCCCTCGCCCAGGTTCTCGTCAACCTTGAGCATTATTGCACATTCAACACGCTTTCTTTCAAGCTCACAGCCCACTTCGTAGGAATCGATGATATTTCCGTGGAAATTGTAGGAATTGGCAGCACATCCGCCGCTGCAATAGAACCTTGCGAAACAGTCACGGCAATCGGGTTTCTGGTAAACATTGCAAGCGGAGAACTTTTCGCAGATTTCGGGCTTTGTAACACCCTCATCCACATTTCCTATGAGGAATTTCTCGTTTCCGACGAACTGGTGGCAGGGATACAGGTCTCCCCAAGGAGTAACCGCCATATACTCACATCCCGCACCGCATCCGGTAAGCCTTTTATATACGCAGGGACCGCCGGAAAGATCGATCATAAAGTGGAAGAAATTGAAAGGCTTGCCGTTCTTTCTTCTGATGATCATCTCATGCGCAAGCTTATCGTACTGATCCTTGAGATAGGGAAGGTCTTCCTTTTTCAGTGCATAATCATCCGAAGGCTGAGCAACAACCGGCTCCACGGAGATCTGTTCGAATCCGAGATCCGCAAGATGGAGCACATCCTCGGAAAAGTCCATATTGTAGTGTGTATAGGTTCCGCGGACATAGTAGTTCATCTGGTTCCTGGACTCTGCCATCTTAATGAACTTGGGAACGATGATATCATAGGAGCCCTGTCCTCCCCTGCCGGGACGCATACGGTCATTGACCTCTTTACGTCCGTCGATGGAAAGGACAACGTTGTGCATCTCCTTATTGGCGAATTCCATGATCTCGTCATTAAGAAGGATGCCGTTGGTCGTAAGGGTGAAACGGAACTTCTTGTTGTGCTCTTTTTCAAGGCTCCTGCCATACTCTACGATGCCCTTTACGACATCAAAATTGAGAGTGGGCTCACCGCCAAAGAAATCGACTTCAAGATTAACGTGTGAACCGGACTCCCTGACAAGGAAATCAATGGCCTTCTTGCCGACTTCGAGGCTCATAAGACCACGGTCGCCGTGATATTCGCCCTCGCACGCAAAGCAGTACTTGCAGGCAAGGTTACAGTCATGTGCAATATGAAGACAGAGAGCCTTTACATAGTGCTTGCCCTCTTTGAACTTATCGATATAAGGCTCGTATACATCCTTGGAGAAGAGTTTGCCTGCCTTGGCAAGTTCCATGATCTCCTCTACGGCTTCATCGACTTCCTCTTCTGTGGCTGTCATATCGCCTGCGACATTTACGGCTGCCTTCATGGTATCGACATCCGTAACACCGCCTTCATAGATTGCCTCAACGGTCTTTACAAGATCATAGACAAGATCGTCGACAACGTGTACGGACCCGCTGTTGACATCCAAGATTATATTGTAGCCTTCACTTTTAAACTGGTGGATCATAAAAACTCCTTCATGTGCCGTTCCACAAAATAAAGCAGTGTCATTTTCAGACACTGCTTTTTATCCGGCTCAGGCCGGCATCATTTCAAGATACATTACTTCTTAAGCTGCTCGCAGGACTGGTTGCCTACGGTGCAGGAAGTCTTACAAGCAGACTGGCAGGAGGTCTGGCACTCGCCGCATCCGCCCTTTACTGCTGATTCCTTAAGATCTCTGGTCTGGAGAGTCTTGATATGCTTCATGATATCCTCCTTGGATAAAAAGTCTTATTTCGAAAAACCTTATGAATCATAGCATAAGAGCCCATATAAGGCAAGGGAATTATTTACCTCTATGAAGCACTTTTTAGCCCTGAACAATAAGGAATATCGCATGTTATTTATCGTTAGCATCTTCTTCGCTCTTTGTCTCGTCATCATCCTGCTTTTCCTCGGATTCTGACTTCTTGGCAATCTCCTCAAGAACCTCGGGAGGAAGCGTTATCTCCACCTCCACGATGCGGTTCTGGTCCATTCCGACAACCTTAAGAACCGTTCCGTCCTCCAGAGTGATCTCATCTCCGTCTCCGGGCATATGATCGAGGTGCTCGATTATGATACCGCCCATCGAATCATATTCCTCACTGGAAAGCGATGTTCCGACGGCTTCGTTAAAGTCATCGATGCTGAGTGCGCCCTCAACGAGGTATTTACCGTCTTCCAGCTTTTGTATGAGTTCTTTCTCATCTTCATCGAATTCGTCCCTGATCTCACCGACAAGTTCCTCAAGAAGATCCTCGAGGGTGATCATTCCTTCGACGGTTCCGTACTCACTGAGGACAAAAACGATATTGAAGGTCTCCTTACGCATCTGGGCAAGCAGATCCTGGGTCTTTTTGAACTCGTGGGTAAAAAAAGCCTCACGCATAATATTTCGCACGCTGAAGCCCTTACGATCAAGTCCGATGAACTCCTTCATATTGATGACACCGATGATATGCTCTTTCTCGCCTTCGTAAACGGGGAGTCTGGTGTACATATACTCCTTGAATACGGCAAGAACTTCTTCATAGGTGCTCTCTACATCTATGCTGACCATACGTACCTTGGGTATCATGATATCCTTGGCAACATGGTCGGTAAAATCGAAGAGGTTATAGATCATATCACGCTCTTCCGGTTCTATCTCGCCGTCCTCATGGCTTACATCGACGTAAGTCTTGATCGCATCTTCGGTGATCGCATCCGGCTTTCCGTCTGCATCTATACGCATGACGAAAAGTATGGCCTTTGCCACGCCGTTAACAATTAAAATAAACGGTGTAAAGATAACCATAAGCATCTCGATGATGCCGCTGTAAGCAAGAGCCATCTTGTCTGCGGAAACCGTTGCCCAGGTCTTGGGAACGACTTCGCCCACGATGAGAATGACAAAGGTAAGTATACCCGTCATGATACCTACGGGAATACCAAAATACTCCGTCGCCAGCATTGTCGAAATAGCCGACGCGGTAAGATTTACTATATTATTGCCTATCAGCACTGTGCTGAGCAGTTTTGAACCTTTTTCGAGAATGCGAAGGACTCTGGCGGCCTTCTTGTTGCCGTCATCAGCAAGGCTCCTTATGCGTGCTTTGTTGCACGATACAAAAGCCGTCTCCGCAGAGGAGAAAAAACCTGATAAGAATATTAGAATTATAAGTGTAACAATTTCTATGGGGCCCGGACTGTCCATATAAAGTAAAAAAATATCCTCCTATTACCGGTCACAGATTATACGGATGGCTTATATTCGCAAAAAAGCCGTTTTTTCCGTATTTAGTTATTGATATTACAGAAAGTGCCTGTTTTTGTCAAATCAGTGCGGCGAAACAGCGGGACGGCTTACACTGTTTCACCTCTGTTTACAAACTAAGCGCTGTAGTATACTTGGCATATGGAAAAAGAAAAACTAAGGCAATTCTATCAAAACAGCATATACGGAAAATGGAGAACCGGCGAGGATATCTCCTACGAGCTTTTGGGACCCGACCCGGATACGGATGAAAAGCCCGAAGGCTTCGCGGCCTTTCTTAAAGTGACGGGGGGTGAACTCATAAGAATCTGCGCTTCAAAGGACGGCAGGTCGTCTTCCTTTGTCATACACGCGTTTCTTCCCGATGAAAAGAATAAAACATCCGATGGCCCCGCTCCCTTCATTATATGCATGCATCCCATCCCGGCATCGGACCTTGCACTGAAGAAAGGCTATGCCCTCCTGGTAATGACCGCCTCGGAGATTGCTACGGATGACACGGCGCACAAGGGTGCATTCTATGATCTGTATCCGTACGGAGATGATAAGGATGAGCAGTCCGGCGTTCTGATGGCATGGGCCTGGGGCGCATCCAAGATCCTTGATGCCGTATATGCCGGACTGGGAACAGACCTGAACCTGGATCCCGGACTTTCATTGGTCACCGGTGTTTCCAGATGGGGCAAGGCAACCGCCGTATGCGGAGCCTTTGATGAACGGTTTAAAATGACAATACCCGCCTGCTCGGGGGCTGGCGGACTGGCATTGTTTGATGTGGTATCCGAGGGAAAGACCTATGACTTTACGTCCGTCGGAGGACCTTCGGACTATACCTACGGTAAGAACGAACCACTGGACTGCCTTCAGTCCGATGCTGAAAGAGGCTGGTTTAACGACAGATTCCTTGAATACTTAAAGCCCGGGGACATTCCCGTGGGACAGTATATGCTGCCTGTTCTCGGTGTTTCCGATAAGAGGTACTATTTCATCATAGCCGCCTGCATGGGTGAAGACTGGGTGAATGCTCCCGCCATGTGGGAATGCTACAGGGAAGCAGATAAACTGTTGAAAGCCGAAGACCTGGATTCACATCTTCTTGTCCATTTTCATAAGGAAGGCCATGCCGTGATCGATGAAGATATGGAACTGATAACCAACCTGTTCGACCATATAACCTTCGGAAAACCACTGCATGTACCGTTTGAATCGCTGAAGACTACAGTCTTTGAATAGAAATAAGAACTCTAATGTAAAACCGGGGACGGCATACAGCCTGTTCCCGTTTTTTTTGTGATCTCTTCAAAATCCAAATGCAATTTTAAACTCTCCGTTAAAGACGTCCTTATTAATAATACGAACCGGAAGCCTGAAAGGTTTTATTTTTTATACTGCTTGACACATTATACTATGTGTCATATAGTATTATGCATCAGGAGGTAATGCATATGGATGCTCAACTACGACGAGGCATACTTGATGCCTGCGTTCTGGCGGTTCTGGAGCGTGGAGAATCCTACGGGTATAAGCTTGTTGCCGATATTTCAACATTTATAGAAATAACCGAATCGACACTCTACCCGATACTCAAGCGTCTCGAATCCCAGAACATGCTGACCGTCAGGAAGGCAGAATACAGCGGAAGACTCCGCAAGTACTATTCCATCACCGATGCAGGAAGGGCCAGAATTGACGAACTGCTTGGTGAATGGGAAGAGATTGTCAAGGTCTATAAGTATATAGCCGATGAAAGGGGAGAAAAAAATGCTTAAACAGGAATTTCTGACTCAACTCAGATCCGGACTCGAAGCTGCAAGCATCGAAGATATAGATGAGTGCATTGAATTCTATGATGAGATGATCAGTGACCGTATCGAATCAGGAATGAACGAAGAAAGTGCTGTTGCTCAGATGGAGTCCATTGATTCGATAATAAATAATTACAAAGCGGAAAAGCCGGTGGCAAAGCTCATCATGGACAAGGTTCAAAAGAGCCATGAAGAAGCAAAGGGAAAGGGAAAGGGAACTCTTTGGATCGTACTTGCCATTATCGGTTTTCCCATCTGGCTTCCGATACTGATCGTTGTATTTACTCTTCTGCTCACTCTTTACATTGTCCTTTGGTGCATTGTGGTCGCAGTTTTTTGCGTTCTGGTTTTAATAGGGGCCCTAGCCCTTTCGGGACTGTTCGTTTTCATAATGATGTTTACCGGACTCGTTCCATGGCCTTTGGGAATCTTTTCTCTGGGCGCAGGTCTTTTCCTCGGTGGACTTGCCGTTCTTCTGTGGCATCCCATCTGGTCACTTTGTAAATCCATAGCAGGAATGATACCGGCTATTTTCAGAAAGATAAAAAAAGGTATTGCGTAAGAAAGGAAGTCTATCATGAAGAAAATCATATTGATTGCCGGAGGCTGCTCTCTCATAGGACTTATCCTTATGGGAATCGCATTCATCGGAGTAAGAGGCAGGATCACTGAATTTTCCGCTACAAATGTTAAATCGGAAAGAAAAGAATATACATGCTCTTCAGAAATACAGAACATCGAAGCAGATATCACATCAGATAATATCGAGGTCAGGACAGGCGATGTCGAATATGTGACTGTGACCTGCTATGACAGACCGGATTACAGTGAATATGTGATAACCGAATCCGGAGATACTTTAAAAATACATTATAAGGATCTAAACGGTCCCATCCATTTCGTAGTGAATGTTGGCTATGCTCCGGATGAACCGGTTACAATAATCGTTCCTGAATCTTTTGCCGGAAAATTAGAGCTTAAATCTACAAGCGGCGGAATCCTGACGGAAAGCATGAGCGTCAGCTCACTTGATCTGAATTGCACATCCGGTCAAATTTCCGTACAGGATATCGTATCCGAAGGAAAAATAAATCTTGCCAGCACTTCCGGCTCGATACATATTGAAGATTCGGAAGGAAGCGGAATAACCGCATCTAACACCTCCGGAGGAATCTCTATCGATGATACGAACGTTCGAGGAGACATTACGCTGAACTGTAACAGCGGATCCATTAACATGAGTACCGTTACTGCTGAAGGAGACATAAAAGTATCAACAACCTCCGGAACCAGAAACCTTACCGATGTCACTGCAGAAAACATCACCACCAATGCAACTACAGGATCTTTTAAAGCAGTCAGAGTTTCAGCAAATGATTCAATCTCCGCCTCTGCTACCTCCGGCACTACCAGATTCGAGGAATTATATGCCGGACGCAGCATAAAGATAAATGCCCACAGCGGCAGCGTGAGCGGATCCATCATCGGAAACGAAGATAATTTCAGTATCATTGCAAACACAACATCCGGTTCCTGCAATCTGGACAGCAAGGCGGAAGGCGAAAAGAGACTTGAGATATCCACCACCAGCGGCTCTGTAAATATTTGCTTCACAGAATAACAATACTATTATGACAACATTAATATACATAAAAAAATCTTATAGCCGCGGTAAACATTAAGAAATAAATCCATTAACGAATAAGTAAAGCAAAAGGACGGCCTCTGCATTCACAGTATCAGTGAACGCAGGGGCCGTCCGATTATTTTAACGGAGCTTAAGAATTGCTTACTGCAATGAGTTTTTCAAGAGTTTCCATAGCCTTTCCGGAATCGATGAGCTCTGCAGCGAGTTTAACTCCCTCTTCCATCGTCTCGGCCTTGCCGTCTATATAGAGCGCTGCGCCTGCGTTGAGAAGCACAGCATTTCTCTTGTGTCCCTTTGCACCGCCCAGAAGATCTCTTGCAATCTGAGCATTTTCTGCGGGTGTTCCGCCCTTAAGGTCTTCTTTTGAACAGGTCTCAAAACCGAAATCCTCGGGAGTGATGGTGCGGGTCTTATACCATCCGTCCTTGATCTCGCAGATCCTGGTAGGTGCCGAAAGCGAGATCTCATCAAGCTTATCCGTTCCGTATACCACCATTCCGCGCTTTACACCGAGGCTTACAAGAACCCGGGCAAGAGGCTCAACAAGATATTCGTCGTATACACCCAGCAGCTGCTTGGTGGGTGATGCGGGATTGGTGAGAGGGCCGAGGATATTGAACACGGTC
>JAFWUY010000039.1 GCA_017524035.1 Lachnospiraceae bacterium
GAAGTACAGATCGAAGAGATAAAGAAGACCATAGAAGCTTCATTCGAGGAGCAGGAAAAGTCCGCAGAGCTTCTAAAGAATTCTCTTTCCAAGAAGGAAGAACTTTCCAACAAGCAGAAGGGATTCTTCGATACAACGGAAAAACTCCAGGAGAAGATGTCCTCTCTCGATAAAGAGGTCAACCGCCTTACCACCCAGAGGGATAAGGCCAATGAGACCATGGAGATCCGTATCAATTACATGTGGCAGGAGTATGAGATCACCTTAAGCCAGGCTGCGGAGATGAGGGATGAATCACTTAACGACCTCACAGTTCTCAAGCGTGATGCTGCCGAGGTAAGGGACAAGATCAAGAAGCTGGGCGATGTCAATGTTGGCGCGATCGAGGAATTCAAGGAAGTATCCGCTAGATACGAATCCATGAAGACCCAGCATGATGATCTGATCGAAGCTACCGATACTCTTAACAAGATCATAGATGAGCTTGATGAGAATATGAGAGCACAGTTCTCCGAGAAATTTGCTCTCATCAACGAAGAATATGACAAGGTATTCAGGGAACTCTTCGGAGGAGGTAAGGGAACACTTACACTTCAGGATGATGAAGATATACTTGAATGCGGAATCAATATCTCGGCACAGCCTCCCGGCAAGAAGCTTCAGAATATGATGCAGCTTTCCGGCGGTGAGAAGGCACTTTCCGCAATAGCGCTTCTGTTCGCTATTCAGAACCTCAAGCCTTCACCCTTCGCGCTTCTAGATGAGATTGAGGCTGCGCTCGATGAAAACAATGTTGCAAGATTTGCAAAGTATCTGCACAAGCTTACCAAGAATACACAGTTCATAGTCATCACCCACAGAAGGGGAACCATGAACGAGGTGGACAGGCTTTACGGTATTACGATGCAGGAGAAGGGCGTATCCTCACAGGTGGCCGTCAACCTCATCGAGGCAGAGCTGGACAATTAGCATATATGTGAAGGAAGCATTCTTTCACTTAACTTAACTTATGGCATTATTCGGAAAAAAGAAAGAACAACAGGATAATGATTTCTCGGAAGCACTGGCTAAACTTTCTGCCATTGCCGATGAAGCCGAAAAGGATCCGATAGCGAGAGAGCTTCATGAGGAGACTCCGGTAGACGGAAGGCTCTACGGACAGGAAGATAAGGAAGCGCTTTTTGAACGTCTTAAGAGCGGCATGGCCCGCACCAGGGAGAACTTCTCTGCCGGACTTTCATCCATCTTTACGGCATCCGAGATCGATGACGATTTCTATGATGAACTTGAGGAATTCCTTATCGGAGCGGATGTAGGTGCCGTCCTTACCGAAGAGATCCTTGATGAACTCAGGGACAGGATAAAGGAAAAGCATCTCAAGAACCGTGCGGAGAGCAGGGACCTTCTCATTGAATCCATCAGGACAAGGATGGAAGCCGGTGAGAATGCATATGATTTTGAGAATAAGACTTCCGTTGTTTTCGTTATCGGAGTCAACGGCGTCGGAAAGACCACCACGATCGGAAAGCTTTCATCCAAGTTATCAGCAATGGGCAAAAAGGTTCTTGTTGCGGGTGCGGATACATTCAGGGCGGCTGCGGAGGATCAGCTCAAGATCTGGGCCGAAAGAAGCGGTGTTTCCATCGTGACTGGCAAAGACGGACAGGATCCCGCGTCAGTCGTATATGACGCGTGTACCGCCGCAAGGGCCAGAAATACAGACGTTCTTATCATTGATACTGCCGGAAGGCTTCATAACAAGAAGAACCTTATGGATGAACTTGCCAAGATGAACCGTGTCATTGACAGGGAATTCGAGGCGGCACACAGGGAGAATCTTCTCGTTCTTGATGCGACAACCGGACAGAACGCACTGAATCAGGCCAGGGAATTCAATGAAGCCGCACCGCTTTCCGGAATCATACTTACCAAGATGGACGGAACCGCAAAGGGCGGAATTGCTATTGCTATACAGGCTCAGATGGGAATACCCGTTAAGTACATCGGAGTCGGAGAGAAGATCGATGATCTTCAGAAGTTTGATGCCGACGCATTCGTTAAGGCAATATTTGATATGGAGTAAAAAATGGCGAAGGAAATGCTCACACTGGATGCATTTGAAGAAGCATCGGAAGTTGTGTCGAAGGTTGTAAGGGATACGAAGCTTGTTTATTCCGAATACTTTTCGAATCAGACGGGAAACAAGGTTTATCTTAAGCCTGAAAATATGCAGCTTACAGGTGCATATAAGGTCAGGGGTGCATATTATACAATCAGCACTCTTTCCGATGAGGAAAGGACTAAGGGGCTGATCACCGCATCTGCGGGAAATCATGCCCAGGGTGTCGCATATGCGGCTAAGGCATACGGCGCGAAGGCGGTCATTGTTATGCCCACCACAACTCCCCTTATCAAGGTCAACAGAACCAAGAGCTACGGTGCCGAAGTGATTCTTTACGGTGACGTATATGACGAAGCTTGTACCAAAGCCCTCGAACTTGCGGATGAGAAGGGTTATACCTTCATCCATCCTTTTGACGACTTGAGAGTTGCTACGGGACAGGGATCCATCGCTATGGAGATCGTCCGTGAGCTTCCTCTTGTTGACTATATTCTGGTTCCCATCGGTGGAGGCGGACTTGCAACCGGAGTTTCCACACTTGCAAAACTGCTCAATCCCAAGATCAAGGTCATTGGAGTAGAACCCGAAGGAGCTGCCTGCCTTAAGGCTTCATTCGATGCCGGCAAGGTCGTAACTCTCGACGGAGTAAATACCATTGCCGACGGTACCGCGGTCAAGACACCCGGAACCAAGCTTTTCCCTTATCTGCAGAAGAATCTCGATGATATAATCACCGTACCCGATTCCGAGCTTGTCGTATGCTTCCTCGATATGGTCGAAAACCATAAGATGATCGTTGAAAATTCCGGACTTCTTACCGTTGCGGCCCTTAAGCATATGAAGGCGGAAGGCAAGAAGGTTGTATCGATCCTTTCCGGCGGAAATATGGATGTCATCACCATGAGCTCCGTTGTTCAGAACGGACTTATCGCAAGAGACAGGATCTTCACCGTATCCGTACTTCTTCCCGA
>JAFWUY010000040.1 GCA_017524035.1 Lachnospiraceae bacterium
ATGAGATGTATTGGCATCGCTACTTTAAGCTCAAGGGTGAGAGAAAGATGAGTGACCAATACCGCAGCTTTGCCGGCTTTCCTCTTGCCGGGGCAACGCTTCCCGTACTTGCTTTTCTCCTTCTCGGAATATATGGGACCAATATCCTGCTGATCATCTCTGTGGTCATACTGGGTATCGGTCATATAGGAATTCATCTTGCACATGAAAAGGAAGTCCGCGGATCTGATGAGAAAAAGAGCCTGATGAGGACTGTCCTCGAATGGAAGTGGATCATTCTGGCAATTGCGGCGCTTGTGTTTGTTGCGGTTTCTTTTGTGGCGGGTAAGATCAGAGGTCTGAAGGTGATTGATTTCAGCAATGATGCCGTCAGATACGAATACACTTCCGATAACATCCTGGGTATCAAAGGAGCGGTCATTGACGGAAGTAATATCACCTATATATTTGACAAAGGTCTGTGTGTTTTCAACGGATATGACGTGGAAAGAGCGGGCTATACCGGCGGAATATATGCCTGCAGGAGAAACGTTCGGAATGTCAGATCTGAGGATGCAGTTTATAATGTGAAGAATGGGGATGTGTATCTGACTCTTTCTTTTGAAGAGGATACCGACATGTCCCGGGTAGACGGCTTCTATCTGTATCTGTCAGATGATGAGTGGATCACGGTCAGTGATTCCACCGAAAATACCTATATAAGTCATATCGTGGTAAATTCCCACGAAGTACATAATCCCGGAACTGAGGCTCAGTACGAATCTGCTCACGGCCGTCAGTGGGACCAGTGCTGGAATCTGGACGGGAGCGGCAAGTGGAGTGAAGTACGGGAAAAATCGTATGGATGGGATAATATGCCGCTGGAGTGAATATCATACTTACAATAAGAGCCCGTTCGCATGGAGACTTTTTAATGGAATCCGGAGACAGAGTAGTAATCGTAACAGACAGAAGTGAATATCCGGAGATTGCATTCAGTACGTTCATTCTTGTACTGTCGCTGACCGGAACGGTTATGATGTTCGAAAACACCGAAAGCACCACCGGACTTATGGCGGCGGGGCTTGAGAACCTGAAGTTCTTCACGGTGCTTTCGAATATTTTCTGTGGGATCGTGGCTGCGGTGAGGATCGTCTTTTTCATTTTCTCGAAGAAGTTCCCCATTATCACCAAGATGATGTCAGCATCCGCTGTCGGACTTACTTTTCTTATAATCGCGGCATTTCTTCAACCGCTCTATCCCGATCTTAACCTCTACGAAGGAGGTAATCTTTACTTTCACCTGATAGTTCCGCTGCTTGCAATGGCGGAATTCATAATCTTCAGGGCAAAAGAAAAGATCCCGTTCAGGTACACCTTCTACTGTGCGGCGCTTTCACTTGCATACGGAATCTTTTATCTTGGAAATATTCTTATAAACGGTATCGGAACCTGGCCCGAGACGAACGACTGGTACGGATTCCTCAACTGGGGATTCCCCGTGGGGATAGCGATCTTTGCGGGTGTCGTGCTCATGAATTTCGGTATCGCATGTCTTCTCAGATATCTGAATAACCTTATCCACCGAAAAGTCTACAGCCATTAATACGTTTCTTCGGGAATGGTGTGTTCCTGTCCGAAGCAGTTTTCGAAAAGATTCATATAGAACGAGTCGAAAGAGTCATTGAAATTATGATTGACCGACAGGTATCGGTATCCTAATCCATAGGACCTTCTGTTGCCTGCATATACTTCGTAAGAGTAGTTGTGGTCTTCGGTTCCCTGAAGCGGTCTCATCAGACTTTCCGGAAGATCATGCATGATCTTCGCAATATATTCATCCGTAAGATCTGCGCACATTTCCGCATCGCGGTAATCCGTGTGATCCGGGTTGAGATAAATTTTTTTATCAATAAGGTCGATCATTATGTTCTCACAGGGACCTGCGAATTCGGTGGAACTGGGATATTCGACGGAAATATAGATATAGTCGGCTTCGGGGAGGAATTCATCCCAGTCTTTCCCGGACATATTTTGGAAGCTGCGAAGCTGGCTTATGCCATATGCGAGATGAACATCATCCCCGTCCCTGATGATATCTCTGAGGGTATCTATGCAGGAATAGTTCTCCATTTTTTCCCTGTCAACATAGTAATCAAAAACAAATCTTTCGATCACATCATCGGAAATCTCTTCACTGCTTACATCATAATAGTCCCTGAACTCATCAACGGTAACGAGAATATAGGGTTCTTTTACGGAAACCGGATCGGAAGCGGCTGCTCCGGTGCCGTCACTTCCTGTGCCGTTTCCGGCATATGCAGTCGTATCGCCGCATCCTGCGAGCAGGCATGTAAGCAGGCATATTATCGCGATGAGGATTTTCTTCTTCATGGTCAGGCCCTTTCTGTTAATACGGCACTTCCGCGCCGGTAAAGAAATGGATGATAAGATTAAAAATGTTATATCCGTCGAGGAAATTGTACACGTACAGTGTGCATAGAATGCGTTTTTATTTTCATGATCATTCACCTCTGATTGTATAGACGGATGATCAGCCTCCCGCGTCACTTACATATATCATAAACCATCATTTTGAAGTTTTATACCATCAGAAGGATTGATTATAAGTATGTAGTATAATTACATCATATATGGAAGCATAACTGCGAATACTTGGAGCTAAGATAAAAGATGAACAGATTATGGTATAACAGAGCGACTAACGACTGGAACAGCGCACTCCCTCTCGGAAACGGATTCATGGGAGCGATGTGCTACGGCGGAACACTCGTTGACCGTTTCCAGCTGAATAATGACAGCGTATGGTGGAGCGGCCCGCGCGACCGCATCAATCCGGATGCGCGTGAAGGCATCCCCGAGATCAGAAAGCTGATCCGTGAGGGCGGGATATCCGAGGCGGAGGACCTGGCCAATGAAGTGATGGCGGGAATTCCTGAGTATCAGAGCCATTACGAGCCTCTGGGCGACCTGTTCATCATCCCCGAGGGAAGCGAAAGGATCACAATCCTGGGCATCCGTGAATACTGGAACGGACAGCTGAACCGTATAGAGGAGATACCTGATTACAAAAGAGAGCTTGATATAGACACCGGAATACACACCGTGAGTTATACGAAGGACGGTGTTAAGAATATCCGCGAGAGCTTTATCTCTTACCCCGACAGGGTTATGGCGATAAAGTCTTCGGGATTTCCGCTCTCTGTATTTGCCGAGCGCGCGAATCAGTGTGAGAAGGTTTACAAGCTTGATGACAGGACTCTCTGCATGGAGGGAAGACCCGGCAGCGGCGGACCTGCATTCTGCATGGTATTTCGTGCCGTAGAGGGTAACCCTTATATCAAGGGAAGAACCCTTCATACCGATTCTGATTCCGTTATACTGGTTGCTTCGCAGACGTCCTTTTACTGTCAGGATTTTGTGGCGGATGCCGTTGAGACAATCGATGCTGCGGAAAAGCTTGGCTACGCTAAGCTGAAGGAAAGACATATTGCCGATGTTTCCGAACTTATGAACCGTTGCACGCTTTCCATAGAGTGCGAGGACAGGGATGATGTTCCGACGGATGAAAGGCTTGGAGCCGTCCGGGACGGAGGAGAAGATAACGGACTGATCAATCTTTCCTTTGCTTACGGCAGGTATCTGCTTATTTCCTCGAGCCGTGTCGGAAGCCTTCCCGCAAATCTGCAGGGCATATGGAATGACAGCTTCTCGCCCATGTGGGATAGCAAATATACCATCAACATAAATGCACAGATGAACTACTGGCCTGCGGAAAACACAGGACTTTCGGAGCTGCATCTTCCTCTTTTCGAACTGATAAAGAGAATGGTTCCAAACGGAAGGAAAGCAGCCTCGGAAATGTACGGGGCAAGGGGCTGGATGGCTCATCACAATACCGACATATGGGGAGACTGTGCGCCCCAGGATACATGCACTTCGTCGACCTATTGGCAGATGGGTGCAGCGTGGCTCTGTTTGCATATTCTCGAGCATTACCGCTACACGAAGGACCGTGCATTTATGGAAGAGTATCTGCCTATCGTAAAGGAGGCCGCTCTTTTCTTTGAGGACACCCTGATCGATAACGGCGAAGGCAAGCTGGTTGTTTCGCCTACGGTCTCGCCCGAAAATACTTACGTTCTTCCGAACGGTGAAAAGGGAACGATGTGCGAGGGTGCGTCGATGGATGCGCAGATCCTGTATGAACTTTTTGGCGGACTCATTGAGACGGGAATGCTGACGGATGATGAGAAGAGACGTTACACGGAGATTCTTGATAAGCTTCCGAAGCCTGTGATCTCAGATATAGGAACGATTCAGGAATGGGCGAAGCCCTATGAAGAAGTCGAGATCGGCCACAGGCACATTTCACATCTTTTCGCTCTTTATCCGGGCAAGCAGTTCTTTGACAGCGATGAAAAGGAAGACCTGCTCAAGGCGGCACGTGCAACGATCGAAAGAAGACTTTCGGGCGGCGGCGGACACACGGGATGGTCGAGAGCATGGATCATCAATATGTGG
>JAFWUY010000041.1 GCA_017524035.1 Lachnospiraceae bacterium
AGATGACCAGGATCAAGAAGTACTTCATCGAGCAGATGAAGGAACTTGTTGATGAAGAGGAAGCTATCATCGCTTCTTCCAAGGGCAAGGTTCCCGAGACCGGAATGCTCACTCAGGCCAAGAAGGACGGCTTCTCCGATAAGTACCTCGCACAGATCTGCGAAGTATCCGAAGAGGACATCAGAAACGCACGCGAGGCAGCAGGCGTCGTTGAAGGATGGGAAGGCGTTCACGTAAGCGGAACCAAGGACAGCGCATATTACTACTCAAGCTACAATATAGAAGACAAGAGCGTAGCTTCGGATAATTCCAAGAAGGTCATGATCCTCGGCGGCGGTCCCAACCGTATCGGCCAGGGTATCGAGTTCGACTATTGCTGTGTACATGCGGCATTCGCACTCAAGAAGCTCGGATATGAGACTGTTATCGTAAACTGTAATCCCGAGACCGTTTCAACCGACTATGACACTTCCGACAAGCTTTACTTCGAGCCCCTCACCCTTGAGGATGTTCTCAGCATCTATCGCAAAGAGAAGCCCGTCGGTGTCATTGCACAGTTCGGAGGACAGACTCCTCTCAATCTTGCGGCAGATCTCAAGAAGTACGGCGTAAACATTCTCGGAACAACACCCGAGACCATCGATATGGCAGAAGACAGAGACCTGTTCCGTGACATGATGGACAGACTCGAGATTCCCATGGCGGAATCAGGAATGGCATCCGATGTTGAGGGTGCAAAGGAGATCGCACACCGTATCGGATATCCCGTAATGGTACGTCCTTCCTATGTCCTCGGCGGAAGAGGAATGGAAGTGGTACACGATGATGAGCAGATGGATGTCTATATGGCAGAGGCTGTAGGCGTAACTCCTGACAGACCCATCCTTATCGACAGATTCCTTCACAATGCAACAGAGTGTGAAGCAGATGCGATCAGCGACGGTGAGAATGTATTCGTTCCTGCGGTAATGGAGCATATCGAGCTTGCGGGTATCCACTCCGGAGACTCGGCATGCATCCTTCCTTCCAAGCACCTTACCGAGAAGCAGGTTGCCACAATTAAGGAATACACCAGAAAGATCGCCAAGGAGATGCATGTCGTAGGACTTATGAACATGCAGTATGCGATCGAGGATGATGTTGTATATGTACTCGAAGCCAATCCCAGGGCATCACGTACCGTACCCCTTGTTTCCAAGGTATGTGACATCAACATGGTAAGGCTTGCAACCCAGATCATGATGAGCTCGATCACCGGCGATCCTTCTCCCGTACCCGGATTTAAGGACAGAACGATTCCTTACTACGGTGTCAAGGAAGCGGTATTTCCCTTCAATATGTTCCCTGAGGTAGACCCTCTTCTCGGACCCGAGATGAGATCCACAGGTGAGGTTCTCGGAATTTCCGAAAGCGTCGGAAAGGCATTCTACAAGGCGGAAGAAGCTACCAAGACAGAGCTTCCTCTTTCCGGAACCGTACTCATAAGCGTTAACCATGACGATAAGCCTTACCTTCTTCCCATCGCACAGAGCTTTGCGGATGACGGATTCAAGATCCTCGCAACAGGATCCACTTATGAGAAGATCGTCGAAGCCGGCATCAAGGCTGAGCGTATCAACAAGATATTCGAGGGACGTCCCAACATCGTTGATGCGATCAAGAACGGACAGATCGACCTGATCGTAGATACACCCAGCACCAAGAAGGATGATGTGAGCGATTCTTACATCCGTCAGAACGCCATCAAGCATCATGTTCCTTACATCACCACCATTGCGGGAGCAAAAGCTACCGCAGAAGGAATCAAGGCAGAGCTTTCCGGAGAGGGAGTTCCCGTACGTTCGCTTCAGGAATACCATGCAATGATCAAATAAGATCAGGAATCAATGTAAGACAGATTATTACCGGTGTCCGCTTTTTACAACGAGACACCGGTATGTGTTTTAGGAAAGCCGGAGGCAGCTTATGGAAGATCAGGAACTTAACGTATCCGAAGAAGAGATTGAATACGAAGAAGAGATAAGAGCGCTGATACTAAGCGGCATTTCCGACGAAGAGCTGTCCGAAAAGCTGTACGATTATCACGAGAAGGACATCGCAGATGCCGTTGAAGAACTGGATGAGGATGTAAGAAAACATGTCTTCGACGTTATCGGCGAAGAACGCGCCGCGGAGATCGTCGCTTATCTGGGTGATTCCCATGAGATGCTGGCTGAAATGCCTGCGAGCGAAGCCGCCAAACTCCTCGAGAACATGGACTCCGACGATGCCGTCGACATCCTGGAGAACATGGATGACGAGAAGGCCAAGTCCATTGTGGGCTTGATGGATGAAGAATCCGGAGACGACATCAAGCTGATCTTTTCATATGACGATGATGAGATCGGAAGCCGCATGACAACCAATTATGTTGTCATCAGGAACAATCTTGATATCAAGGCCGCCATGAAGGAACTGGTCAGGCAGGCCGGTGATAACGACAACATAATGACGATATATGTCACCGATGAAAACGATGCTTTCTACGGTGCCATCGATCTCAAGGATCTGATCGTCGCAAGGGAAACGGAAAGCCTTTCCGATGTGATCATCACATCCTATCCTTACCTGACCGATCACGAGAAGGTTTCGGAATGCATCGAAAGGATCAAGAGCTATGCGGAGGATTCGATCCCCGTACTGAATGATGACGGACACATCCTCGGTGTCATCACATCCCAGGACATTGTTGAGGCGGTTGATGACGAACTCGGCGAAGACTATGCAAAGCTGGCAGGTCTCTCCGAAGAAGAAGATCTTAACGAGAAGACTTCCGTATCAATAAAGAAGCGTATCCCCTGGCTCATAGCACTCCTTCTTCTGGGAATGCTGACCTCCACACTTGTCGGAGCGTTTGAAGGGGTCATTGCGGCAATACCCGTAGTCATCGCTTTCCAGTCACTGATACTGTCCATGTCCGGAAATGTCGGAACCCAGTCACTGGCTGTCACCATCAGAGTGATCGCGGATGAAGACCTTACTGTCGGCAACAAGGCAAAGCTCATCCTCAAAGAGAGTAAGGTCGGTTTCGGAAACGGACTTATACTCGGTCTTATCTCCGTGCTTGTTGTAGGCATATATATCCATTTTGCAAAGGGAGCTGCATGGAATTATTCCGTCACCGTATCGGTATGCGTAGGCTTTGCGATGCTTGTTGCAATGCTCGTAGCGTCCATTACCGGAACCATCATCCCTCTGTTTTTCAACAAAATAAAAGTGGACCCTGCCGCAGCATCGGGTCCCTTCATTTCAACACTGAATGATATTCTCGGAGTTGCACTTTATTACGGTCTTTGCTGGTTCCTTCTCATCAAGGTGTTCGGGATCAGCGGTTAAGCCTTCTTTCGCTGTTCAAAGGGCTTTATGTCCTTCGGCGTACGTTCTCTTTCCAGGGAATCGTAATATCTGTACAGCGTCTGCGTTCCGTTTTCGAGGATGTAATAATGCCTGATATAGGGGACGAGGAGAACGAGAAGCAGCACCATCAGTGCCGTGAGCGGAAGATAACCCGTTATGCATATTCCGGCAAGGGTGATCATCGTCATCAGGGCAAAGGTCATGGTGACGATCAGATGGATGAGTCTTTCGTGCTGAAAGAATGCGATCTGGAGAGAAGCCTGCTGTCTTAAGACTTCAAGCTCTTCCGGAGAAAATTCATTCTTTTCCGCTTTTTCGGAAATCGCCTTTAGGTATGCCATGTAATCGAGAAGTCTTTTTTCCATATGCTTATCTCCGTATTGTTTTCAAGATACGGATATTATATCACTTTGAAAAATATGAGTAATAATCTTTATCCGACAACCGAGATAGCATCCGCATTTGCCGTTCCCTATGAGAACTATTTTGCCATGGGAAAAAGAGGTATCATTTATGACATAGACAACACCCTTGTCATGCATGGTGCCCCGGCGGATAAAAGAAGCATCGAGCTTTTCGAAAAGCTGAGGTTCATCGGTTTTAAGACCGTCCTCCTTTCCAATAACAGGGAGCCGAGGGTAAAGCCCTTTGCGGACAAGGTAGGATCGCTCTATGTTTACAAAGCCGGCAAGCCTTCGAGAAAAGGCTACGAGAAGGCGATGGAGATGATGGGCACGACGCCGGGGACCACGCTTTTTATCGGAGACCAGATCTTCACGGATGTCTGGGGTGCAAACCGCGCCGGGATCGATACGATACTTACCACACCGATCGACCCGAGGGAAGAGATCCAGATCATACTGAAGAGAAGACTTGAGTGGTTTGTTTTACGCTCGTACCACAGGAAACAAAAGAAAGCTGCAAAGAAAGACCGGAAGTGATATGAAGGAAATAGGCGGAACAACGAAATTATGCGGACTGATCGGAAATCCGGTCGGACATACCAAATCACCCGCGATACATAATCTGCTTGCAGAAAGGACCGGATTCGATCTTGCATACGGTGCATTCCCCGTTCCGGAAGGCAGTCTCGAAGCTGCCGTAAAAGGAGCGTTTGCACTCGGAATATTCGGAATGAACGTTACCGTTCCTTACAAGCAGACGATCATTCCTTTTCTCTGCGATATCGATCCTCTTGCAAAGAAGATCGGTTCGGTCAATACGCTTGTCAGGTGTGAGAACGGATATAAAGGCTACAACACCGATATGCCGGGACTGATGAGGGCCTTTGAAACCGACGGGGTAGATATCAGGGGAGAGGATATCGTTGTGCTCGGTGCGGGCGGTGTCGCAAGAGCGGTGGTAATGCTTCTCGAAGAGAGCGGTGCCGCGAGCGTGACGATCATCAACAGAAACAGTGACCGTGCGGAGGAACTTGCCGGAAGCGTAAACAGTATATGCGGACGTGAATTTGCAAGGCCTCTTTCCATCGGAGATTACGGAAAGCTTCCGGACGAAAGAAAGTTCATCGTTATCCAGGCGACCAGTGTCGGTATGTATCCGGATGTCGAAAAGGCGGTTATTGAAGATCCCGCTTTCTATGAGCGTGTGAAGGTCGGATATGATCTTATCTTCAATCCGAAGACCACCCGCTTTATGGAGCTGAGCATGAAGGCGGGGGCGAGAGCATACAACGGTTCCAAGATGCTTCTGTATCAGGGGATCATCGCATATGAATACTGGACCGGGATAAAAATTTCCGAAGATCTTGCAAAGGAAGTATACGAAAAAGTTTTGGCCGATGTATAAAAAGCATAGGAAAAACAGTGAATACAGCAAGGGACCTCATCTTATCCTGATAGGATTCATGGGGAGCGGAAAGACCTCGATAGGAAGGGGACTTTCATATAAGCTCAGGCGTGCTTTCCGCGATACCGACAGGATGATAGAGGAAAAAGAGGGCATGAGCATCTCGGAGATCTTCGCATCAAAGGGTGAGAATGCGTTCAGGCAGATGGAGACGGAGGTCCTTAGGGAGATAAGGGATGACCGCATCGGAAGGATTTATTCCCTCGGAGGAGGAACCCCGGTACGCATGGAGAACCAGCCCCTTATCAAAAAATGCGGAACGGTCTGTTACCTTCGAATCACCGCCGAGGAGGTCTACGAAAGACTCAAAGGCGACACTACAAGACCGCTCCTTCAGTGTGATGATCCGCTTTCCAGGATCAGGGATCTGATTGCCAAAAGAGGACCCGCATACGAAAGATGTGCCGATATCATTGTGGATACCGGCAGCATAACAAGGGACAAGGTGATGGAAACCGTTCTTGAAAAGCTGCGAGAGCTCGGATGGGATATACCCGTCATCGAAAAAACGGAGAATGAAAATGAAGATACTGGTGATCAACGGACCGAACCTTAATTTTCTGGGAATAAGGGAAAAAAGCATTTACGGCAATCAGGATTACGACTTTCTTGTAAAACTGATAAAAGAGCATGCGGAGAAGATCGGTGCGGAAGTCGAGGTGTTCCAGTCCAATCATGAGGGCGCCATCATTGATAAGCTTCAGGAAGCATATTTTGACGGGACCGACGGCATAGTCATCAACCCCGGTGCATATACCCATTACAGCTATGCGATACATGATGCGCTCAGATCCCTCGAAAAGCCCGTGAAGGTCGAGGTCCACATATCCGATATTCAGTCTAGGGAGGATTTCCGCAAGGTCTCGGTTACCGCACCGGCCTGTGATAAGCAGATCTATGGGAAAGGACTTGCCGGCTATACCGAGGCAATGGACCTTATCACGGAAATGAGAAAATAGGTTGAAATCCGAATACTTTTAATGTAAGATATCTGAGGATTATTTTGGCTGCATAGAATTTAGGAGGTTTTTTTATGATTTCTGCAGGTGACTTCAGAAACGGTATTACCATCGAACTTGATAATTCCGTATATCAGATCATCGATTTCCAGCATGTTAAGCCCGGAAAGGGAGCGGCTTTCGTCCGCACCAAGCTTAAGGACATCAAGAACGGTGGCGTAGTTGAGAGAACTTTCCGCCCTACCGAGAAGTGCCCTCAGGCTCATATAGACAGAAAGGATATGCAGTATCTGTACAAGGATGGAGATCTTTACACCTTTATGGATACCGAGACATACGATCAGGTACAGCTTTCAGCCGATCTCGTAGGAGACGCTCTCAAGTTCGTCAAAGAAAACGACATCTGCAAGGTCTGCTCACACAACGGAAATGCATTTTCCATCGAGCCTCCTCTTTTTGTAGAACTTGAAGTTACAGAGACCGAGCCCGGATTCAAGGGCGACACCGCTACCGGTGCCAACAAGCCCGCTTTCGTAGAGACCGGAGCACAGGTTGCCGTTCCTCTCTTTGTAGAGACCGGAGACAAGATCAAGATCGATACCAGGACCGGCGAGTATCTCTCGAGAGTCTGATCACCTTTCATAGCAATGTGATAAACAGCCATGCGGACAACGCATGGCTGTTTTTTTGCGCGTAGCAATGAGCCATGCGTATGCAGTCCGACATGCGGCCGGCGAGAGCTTGCTCTCAGACGGACGGAGGGCGGACTGCATACATACGGCGAATGCCGTGACAGCGAACGAACGCAGTTCGTGAGCTGTCTGCATGGTGCAAGATCACAAGCGATCAAAATGCAGCGAACGAACGCAGTTCGAGAGCTGTCAGCATGGGCCGGTAATAACACATAATCACATTTGCTATGAAAGGAAAGATATGACGATTAAAGAATTTTCTGGAAATATGAAACAGGCCGTTTCACTCGAGCTCGGAAGCGGTTACAAGGTAGAAGAGGTATCCGTGGACAAGAATAACGGTGTGAGCCTTGATGCCCTTCTCATCAAAAAGAACGGACTCAACCTTTCGCCGACCATTTACCTGAATTCCTATTATGAAGATCATCTGGACGGAGCGAATATCCACGACAGTGCGGACAGGCTCGTACGGGATTATAAGGCGGCTCTTCCTTCAGAGGGAATAGATATCAGCTTTTTCATGGATTACGAACAGGTTAAGGAAAGACTGGCTTTTAAGCTTATCTCATCCGAGCTCAACGCCGTCCTTCTGGAAAACATCCCGCATATTCCCTTTCTTGACATGGAGATCGCCTTCTATTATTCGGTCGAAGCCTGCGGCATGGAAGGGGGATCGATCCTGATCAGGAATTCCCATATGGAACACTGGGGTGTGAGCAGAGAGGACCTTATGAGGGATTCCCTCGAAAATGCTCCCCGGATACTTCCCGGAACCTGCAGGGATATATTTTCAATGATGGAGAAAATTTGCCCCGAAAAGGCGGATACGGTCACGGATGATCTTAAGGATCTCGGGCTCTACGTGATATCCAATGAGAAACTTACCCTGGGTGCGGCGGTGATGCTTTATCCGGGAATGATGGAGGATGTATCGCAGCGGCTCGGAGGAAACCTTTACATCATCCCCAGTTCCATCCACGAACTCATAGCGTTATCCGATAAGACTGAGGCGCATACGGAGTATCTGAAGGATATGATCAGCATGGTCAACAGGACCCAGCTTGCTCCGCAGGACGTTCTTTCCGATTCACTTTATTATTTTGACAGGGAATCGGGGAAGATAACCATAGTCCGTTAGCCGGGGAGAGGCAAAGGGGGCAAAACTTTACACAAAAGTCCATTTATGGTACAATCCCAAAGATTGTAATAAATTTGTAACAAATATTTTTTCGTTACAGATCCCATTAAACTTGCAGCCGTAGTCTAATGGATAGAACGAAGGCCTCCGACGCCTTTAATGCAGGTTCGATTCCTGTCGGCTGCATATGGAGAACCAATGAACAAGGATTTATATAACAGAATAGTCCCGTTCGTTAAAAATCATATAAAGATTCTTGCCCCTGTCTGTCTGATCGCCGTTACGGCCGTCGTGACATATATCGCTCTTTCGGCCAGAGGCAGGAATGTTCCGGATGAAGTGCCCGTACAGCCCGTTGCGACGGTTTCCGTCGTCGAAGGGGAAGTGCAGCCCGTGGAAGAACAGCCGATAGTACTTGCGGAAAATACCGATTCTGCTCTTGCCGACTTTTTTGCAGGTTATTATCTGTGCCTTTCGAACGGAGATGTCGATACTCTTACGACTTTGATCGACCAGCTTGAGACCTATGACAAGCTTCTCAAGGCTGAACAGAGCCAGTATCTTGATTATGAGATTGAAGGTATCTACTGTCTTCCAGGTTACGATCCGAGCAGGCTCATAGTTTTTGTCGTGACCAATGTAACCTTTGACAGGTATCCCGATAATAAGCTTCCAAGCTACGACGGATTCCTGGTCTCAAAGAATGAAGACGGAAGCTTCATGATCGTAAACAGCGAGCCTTCCTATGAAGAGAATGAGTATATAGCAAAATGTCTTGCCTGTGATGACGTGATCGAACTCGGAAACAGGATCACCACCGATTATAACGACAAGATAACCGCTTCTCCCGAACTTCTGACATATATGAAGGAGCTCGACTCGGTGGTCAGCACCGAAGCGGGAGAGAAGCTTGCGGCACTTAATTCCGGCGAGGAGATACAGATGCCCGAGATAGAGCAGTCCGATGTCAGCGGCAATGACGAGCCCGAGATACAGATGGCTACCGCAAACCAGACTGTCAATGTCAGGGTTTCCGATTCGATGAATGCCGATACCATGGGACAGCTCAGAGGAGGACAGTCCGTTGAGGTTGTCGAGATCAAGGGTAACGGCTGGTCACAGATTAATTTCGAAGGAAAGACCGGATATGTTAAGTCCGAGTATCTTACACTTGACATCGACATAAGCACCGTTGTCACCATCGGAACCGTAACCGCGACAGAAACCCTTAACATAAGGGCCAGCGCAAGTACCGACGGAATGGTAATGGGTTCCTTTGCAAAGGGAACAACGGCACGGCTCGTATCCGAAAAGGACGGATGGTGCGAGGTTGTTTATAACAACAAGGTTGTTTACTTAAGCTCGCAGTACCTTGAGATAGAGTACGACTGAAAATGAATGACTTACCAAAGGACTCTGCATAAAGCAGAGTCCTTTTTTTGTATACCGACATGCGGAAGTTTAGTAAAAAATAACAATTGTATACATGTATTTTTGTATTTACTTTATCAGTTTAATGTATTATATTATTTTTTGGTTTTAAAAACCTGCACCGGGACAAACTCCGGTGATATATCAAAAACAAGCCAATTATTTATTTTAGGAGGAGTTTTTTATGTCTTACGTTGACGAGATCTATGACAGAGTAGTAGCACAGAATCCCGCTCAGCCCGAATTCCACCAGGCAGTCAAGGAAGTTCTTGAGTCCCTCAGAGTGGTCATCGAGGCAAATGAAGAGGAGTACAGAAAGGATGCGCTTCTCGAGAGACTTACCACTCCCGAGCGTCAGATCCTTTTCAGAGTTCCCTGGGTAGATGACAAGGGACAGGTTCAGGTCAACAATGCAATGAGAGTACAGTTCAACTCAGCTATCGGACCTTACAAGGGAGGACTTCGTCTCCATCCTTCAGTAAATATTGGTATCATCAAGTTCCTCGGCTTCGAGCAGATCTTCAAGAATTCCCTTACCGGACTTCCCATCGGCGGCGGCAAGGGCGGATCCGATTTCGATCCCAAGGGCAAGTCTGACAGAGAAGTCATGGCATTCTGCCAGAGCTTCATGACCGAGCTTCACAAGTACATCGGAGCTGACACCGACGTTCCCGCAGGTGATATCGGAACCGGCGCTCGTGAGATCGGATTTATGTACGGACAGTATAAGAGACTTACCGGACTCTATGAAGGAGTTCTTACCGGAAAGGGACTTTCCTACGGCGGATCTCTTGCAAGAACCGAAGCTACCGGATACGGACTTCTTTACATGACCGAAGAGATGCTCAAGTGCAACGGCATCGACATCGCAGGCAAGACCTGTGCAGTTTCCGGATCAGGAAACGTTGCGATCTACGCAATCCAGAAGGCTCAGCAGCTTGGCGCTAAGCCCGTTACCTGCTCAGATTCTACCGGATGGATCTATGATCCCGAAGGAATCGATGTTGCACTTCTCAAGGAAGTTAAGGAAGTTAAGCGTGCAAGACTTACCGAGTATGCTGCAAAGCGTCCTTCAGCTCAGTATCATGACAAGGCTACGGAAGGGACAAATCAGTGGGAGATCAAGGTTGACATCGCTCTTCCTTGCGCAACCCAGAACGAGCTTAACCTCGATGACGCTAAGAAGCTTGTTGCCAACGGCGTAATCGCTGTTTGCGAAGGCGCTAACATGCCTACCACTCTTGATGCTACCAAGTATTTCCAGGAGAACAAGGTTTACTTCGTTCCCGGAAAGGCAGCAAACGCAGGTGGTGTTGCTACTTCCGCACTCGAGATGAGCCAGAACTCCGAGAGACTTTCCTGGACCTTCGAAGAGGTTGATGCTAAGCTCAAGAACATCATGGTTAACATCTTCCATAATCTTGATGATGCTACCAAGAAGTACGGCCTTGAGGGCGACTATGTTGCAGGTGCAAACATTGCCGGATTCCTCAAAGTTGCAGACGCAATGAAGGCTCAGGGTATTGTATAATCCCTTCTTCACA
>JAFWUY010000042.1 GCA_017524035.1 Lachnospiraceae bacterium
ATGGATCAGACTGTTATATGCATATCCCGAGGAGATCACCGACGAGATGATCGATGTGATCGCATCCGAGGATAAGATATGCAAGTATCTCGACCTTCCCATACAGCACAGCGAGAACGGTATACTTCGCAGGATGGGCAGAAAGACTTCGAAGGAAAGCATCGAAGCACTTATAGAAAAACTCAGGCAGCGCATACCCGGTATGTGCCTGCGTACCACCCTTATCTCCGGATTTCCCGGGGAGACCGAAGATGAATTCAGGGAGCTGTACAGATTCGTCAATGAGACCGAATTTGACAGACTCGGTGTTTTTACATATTCGGCGGAAGAAGGAACACCGGCGGCCGAAATGCCGGATCAGATTCCTTCCGAAACTGCTGAACGCAGACGTGACGAGATCATGGAACTGCAGCAGGCGGTTTCTTTTGATCTGAATGAATCCCATGTCGGAGAGGTTCTCGAGGTCCTTGTCGAAGGATATCTTCCAGAGGACATGATATATGTGGGGCGTACCTACAGAGATGCTCCCGGTGTGGACGGTCTATTTTTCCTTGAAGCAGATAAAGAGCTGATGACCGGCGATATCGTAAAGGCCAAGGTCACTCAGGCTCTGGGATATGATCTTTCCGGAGTGATGATAAATGAGTGAGACTAACAAAAATAAAGACAGCATCTGGAATCTTCCCAATGCTCTTACAATATTCAGGATCGTTCTCATAATCCCGTTCACGATCCTCCTTCTCGGGGGACAGCACGGATGGTTCGGCAGTAATCTTCTTGTTCCGGATATTCTTGCCGACCTTATCTTTATCATCGCATCGCTTACCGATATGCTCGACGGTAAGATCGCCCGCAGATTCGGGCTTGTTTCCAATTTCGGAAAATTCATGGATCCTCTTGCGGATAAGCTTTTGGTCTGCACAGCAATGATCGCGCTTATCGATATGAAGAGAATTCCCGCCTGGGTGGTCATCGTCATCATCGCAAGGGAATTCATAATCAGCGGATTCAGACTCATCGCCGTCGAAAACGGCAAGGTCATCGCCGCAAGCTGGTGGGGAAAATTCAAGACCACGTTCCAGATGATAATGGTAATACTCATGATCGTAGAGCCTACGCTCGCGCTTATGGGAATGCCCGTCATCATCGTCGATATCATAATGTATATCGCACTGGCACTTACGATCGTTTCACTGATCGATTATCTTGTAAAGAACCGGAGTGTACTTAAGTAATGAACGCTGAGATCATCTGTGTGGGAACCGAGCTTCTTCTCGGTAATATAGTAAATACCAACGCCGCATTCATTTCCGAGCGCATATCGAGGCTCGGAATTTCCTGCTATAACCAGTGCGTTGTCGGCGACAATATGGACAGATGTCTCTCACAGCTGAAGGAAAGCTCTTCAAGAAGCGATATCATCATTCTTTCCGGCGGTCTCGGACCCACGGAGGATGATATGACCAAGGAAGCCGTCGCACAGTTCTGCAAGCTCCCCCTTACAGAGGATAAGGACAGCCGCAAGGCAATCGAGGAATACTTCGCAAAAAGAAATCTCGAACCTACGGAGAATAACTGGAAGCAGGCTCTTTTACCCAAGGGTGCAAAGGCGATTCCCAACTTAAACGGCACCGCTCCCGGCATCATCCTGGAGACCAAGGGCTGCACTTACATCCTGCTCCCCGGACCTCCCGTAGAGCTTGAGCCCATGTTCGAAAATCAGGTCATGCCTTATCTCGCATCACTTCAGAGCGGCGTTCTCTATTCCAAGACGGTCAAGATCGTCGGCGTGGGAGAGAGCAAGGCGGAGACGATGATCAAGGATCTGATCGATGCCCAGACCAATCCCACCATCGCAACATATGCGAAAACAGGTGAGGTACATATCAGGGTCACTTCCTATGCTTCCGACGAAAAGGAAGCCAAGAAGCTTGTAAAGCCCGTCGTAAAAGAATTAAAGGTTCGTTTCGAAAACAGCATTTATTCGACCGATGAAGATGTCACTCTCGAAAGAGCCGTCATGGATCTGCTGGTTTCCAATTCCATGTCCCTGTGCACGGTCGAAAGCTGCACGGGAGGAATGATCGCATCCCGCATAGTCGGTGAGAGCGGTGCTTCCGAGATCCTTAAATGCGGTTTTGTCACATATTCCAACAAGTCCAAGAGAAAGCTTGTCGGAGTCAAAAAGAGCACGCTCGATAAGTACGGTGCGGTCTCCAAGCAGGTTGCATCGGAGATGGCAAAGGGCGGCGCTAATGTATCAAAGAGCGATGTGTGCATTTCCGTTACGGGAATCGCCGGTCCTGACGGAGGAACCGAGGAAAAGCCCGTGGGACTTGTCTACATCGGATGCTGCGTAAAGGGAAAGACAACCGTTAAGGAATTCCGTTTCTCCGGAAACAGGAACAAGATCCGTAATCTTTCCGCCACCAATGCGCTCATTCTTGCGAGAGAGTGCATACTCGAATATATAAGCAAGGTCAGCTTCGGCTGATCTTCACATAGATGTTCTTAATGCCGCCTGCGGCAATTTTCAAAACGGGAAGTTCTTTTCTCACTGCGGTTTTTGGCTGACCTGCCGCAAAACCAGGGTCTCCGCCGCATTCGTTTATGTCCGTTATATTGGACATGTTTCATGTTATTATAATTTTGGTTGACAAGGCAGAACGGATGTTCTATTATTTATACGAACATTTGTTCCAGGTACGTTTTATAACGTGGAAAGGAATTTCATGGAAAACACAAGCGTAAACACTGAAAAGAAAAAGGCCCTTGAAGCGGCTCTCGGACAGATCGAAAAGCAGTACGGAAAGGGAGCGGTCATGAGATTGGGAGATCCCGGCGCACAGATGAAGGTCGAGACCATTCCCACCGGTTCCATCAGCCTTGACCTCGCACTCGGACAGGGCGGAATCCCCAAGGGCAGGATCGTTGAGATATACGGACCCGAATCCAGCGGTAAGACAACCGTTACCCTGCATATGATCGCAGAGGTTCAGAAGCGCGGCGGTATCGCAGGCTTCATCGATGCGGAGCACGCACTCGATCCCGTATATGCGAAGAACATCGGTGTTGATATAGATAACCTTTACATTTCACAGCCCGACAGCGGTGAACAGGCTCTCGAGATAGCAGAGACCATGGTACGCTCAGGCGCGATCGATATCGTTGTCGTCGACTCGGTTGCAGCTCTTGTTCCCAAGGCTGAGATCGAAGGCGATATGGGCGATGCGCATATGGGACTTCAGGCAAGACTCATGAGCCAGGCACTCCGTAAGCTTACCGCAGTCATCAGCAAGTCAAACTGCGTTGTCATTTTCATCAACCAGCTCCGTGAGAAGCTTGGCGTAATGTTCGGAAATCCCGAGACGACCACCGGCGGACGTGCGCTCAAGTTCTATTCATCCGTTAGACTCGATGTACGCCGTATCGAATCCATCAAGCAGGGCGGCGAGGTCATCGGAAACAGGACCAGGGTCAAGGTCGTTAAGAACAAGGTCGCTCCTCCTTTCAAAGAGGCAGAGTTCGACATCATGTTCGGCAAGGGAATCTCCATGATCGGTGATATCCTTGATGTTGCTACCAATGCCGACATCATCGTTAAATCCGGTGCATGGTTTGCATATAAGGGTGAGAAGATCGGACAGGGCAGGGAGAATGCCAAGCAGTATCTTGAGGACAACCCGGCCGTTCTTGCCGAGATCGACAAGGCCGTAAGAGAGCATTATGCACTTGATTCCGCTGACGGAAAGGCTCCCGCAAAGGCCGAAGACGACGCATCCGCAAAGCCCGCTAAAGCTGCCAAGGCATAAAGAGGTGCTTCGCCGATGATCGTAACCAGGGTCACTAAGCTCGGTAAAGCAAGATATCTCATTAAGCTTGATTCCGGAATGTCATTTCCGCTTTATCAGGCGGAGATGAATAAATTTGATACTAAGGAGGGGAGTGATCTCTCCGATGGGGCATTGAACGAGATAATGACCCGGATCCTGCCCTCCAGATGTATAAAAAGAGCCATGAACCTTCTGCAGAAGAAATCCTATGCGGAGGGTGAGCTCAGGACCAAGCTCCTTGACGGCGGATATCCCGATGAGGTGATAGACAAGGCGGTCGAATACGTCAGATCCTTCGGATACATCGATGACGTAAGATATGCGGCCGACTATATCAGATACCATTCCTCGCAGGGACGGGGCAGAAACAGGATCATGCTCGAACTCCGCTCCAAGGGAATATCGGATGAATCCTTCGATAAAGCCTGGAGCGAGATGGAGGAAGTGGGGCTGATCGCGGATACCGGTGCCCAGATAGAAAAGCTTCTGGAGAAGAAGCATTATTCTCCCGACATGGATAGGAGCGACAAGGAGAAGATAGCCGCATTCATCTTAAGACGCGGCTTTTCCTCAGAGGATATCTTCAGGTGTATGAGGAACTATTCGGAAAGCAATGCAGTATAACCTTCAATATGCCACAGCCTTTTGGCTGCGGCATATTTTTATGCTATAATTTTATAGTTGAACATTTATTACAAGGAGAAGTGTTTTTGAGCAGTTCATCCGTTAAAAATCTGGATAAGAGGATCTATGTCTGCCATACCTATTACCATGTTTTTGTCACGATCCTCAAGGAACTGAATCTTCCATGCGAAAAGCAGGGAAATGCCACTCTGGTCCTCAGTAAGATGTCAAATGATTTCGAGGATCTGAAGACAAGGGTCGAAAAGAGCGGAATATTTGAAAGTGTCATAGAATTCGATGAAAAGAGGGACACTTTCTTTCCCGAACTTATGGAGCTTAAGAAGGACCGCGGAAATGTACTTAAGAATATGTACTGCCGGATCCTTTATACAAAAGCCTACGCAAAGCTTGAAGCTCCCTATGTTCCAGTGGACTTCAGACAGTACGGCGATATATATGTCTTCTGTGACGGCGATCCCATCGGACGGTATCTTAATCAGAACCGTATCAGATATCATGCGGTGGAGGACGGACTTGATACGTTGAAGCCCTGCGTACAGGCCCATTACGATAACAGAGGATTCTTCAGGCTCAAGAAGTTCATGAGCATGCAGCTCAATCTTATCTTCATGTGCGACGGATACAGCAAGTACTGTATCGATATGGAGGTCAATGATAAGAGCGTGATAGACGATGACTTCTATAAGTATAAGGAAGTCAGAAGACAGGCTCTCATGGACGGATTAAGCGAGACTGACAGGGAAAAGCTGATAAGCATCTTTATCAGGGATATGGATGGCTTCAACGCATTCCTTTCCAAGTGCGCGGGCGACGGAATCCTTCTTTTGACGGAGCCGCTCTGTACGCTCGATATCAGGGAGCGGATCTTCCGCGACATTATCGATATGTACAAGGGTGACGGCACGATCTTCATAAAGCCGCATCCGAGGGATGAGCTCGATTATGCTTCGAAGTTTTCGGATTACTGGGTTTTCGACAGGACCGTTCCGATGGAGATGTTCAAACTATTTAAGGATGTCCGTTTCAGAAAGGTTGTGGGAGTTTATACCCAGCTCGGGATGATCGACTTTGCGGATGAGAAGATAATGCTCGGTGACGATTTCATGGACAAGTATGAAGATCCCGATGTACACCGCAAGGCGGAGAAGGTAAAAGCGGAATTCAAAAAATGATCCGTTTCGTAAGGAAACGGCTGGCCGGAGGAAATTATGAGAGTCGGTGAAGAGGTATACAGACTTGCCGGGGATATTTTTCCCATTGCAAGAAGCATAACGGGAAAGGGCGTTCTGAAAACCTTCGAAGTGCTGAATGCATTTTTGAAGAACAACAACTGCCCCGAATTTGAGATCCATGACATAGCTTCGGGAACACAGGTGTTTGACTGGAACGTTCCGAAGGAATGGGAAATCAATGAAGCGTACATCGAAAACGAAAAGGGCGAGAAGATCATAAGCTTTGCCGATCATCCGCTCCATGTTGTCGGTTATTCGACTCCCGTAGACAGATGGGTGGATCTGGAGGAACTGAAACAGTACATCTATGTACAGGAGGACGTTCCCTATGCGATTCCCTATGTCACATCTTATTACAAGGAAAGATACGGCTTCTGTATGTCGATGCAGATGAGGGATTCCCTTCCGGAGGGAAAGTATCATATGTACATCGACAGCAGGCTCTTTGACGGAAAACTCACATACGGCGATCTTGTCATCCCCGGAAGCACCGAAAAGGAGGTCCTCTTTTCATCCTATGTGTGTCATCCTCATATGGCCAATAACGAAGCTTCCGGCCCCGCACTCATATGCGAGCTGATCAAATATGTGTGCGCCATGAAGAACAGAAAGTACACTTACCGTTTTGTCCTTGTTCCCGAAACGATCGGATCGATAGTTTATCTTTCAAGGAATCTTGATCACCTTAAGAAAAATGTCAAAGCGGGATTTGTCATCTCATGCGTGGGAGACAATGATGATTATTCGATCGTTGAATCGAAATATGCCGACACCTATGCGGATATGGTTCTTTCCAATGTGCTCGACTATCTGCCGCACTATACCAGATACAGTTTCCTCAAGAGAGGCTCCGATGAAAGACAGTACAATGCTCCGGGCATCGATATGCCGGTAGTCGGATTCTCCCGTACCAAATATGTCACATACAAGTACTACCACACCTCCAAGGATGATATGTCCTACATTTCTCCGGAAGGCTTTGACGGTTCCTACGAAGTCGTGACCAAGGTCATAGATCTTATAGAGAACAACGGACACTACCGTCTCACCTGTCTGTGCGAGCCGCAGCTGGGGAAGAGAGGCCTGTATCCCACTATCAGCAAGAGAGGCAGCTACGATGCGGTGCAGAGCCTGAGGGATTTCATAGCATATGCCGACGGAAAGCATGACCTTATCGAAATGAGCGGCATCATAGGAATACCTGCCTATGATCTGATCCCTATCAAGAACAAACTGATGTAAAACGACCTTTTGGTGAACCTGGATGAATGCAACAATCCTAG
>JAFWUY010000043.1 GCA_017524035.1 Lachnospiraceae bacterium
CGAAGTTTTTTTCTTCGAACTCACCGCTTATCGCATCATCGAGCATCTTATTCAGGAGATTGTATTCCGTGTATCTGAACATATCACTGCTCCTGTTTATATACGTAACCGATGCCGTAAACGGTATGGATCAGCTTCTCGTTCTTATCTTCTATCTTGTTACGGAGTCTCTTGACGGAAACCGTAAGTGCATTCTCATCAACGAACTGCTCATTCTGCCAGACATATTCTATGAGCCTGTCTCTTGAAAGAGTCGTCCCCTCATTTTCGGTAAAGCACTTCAGCAGCCTTATCTCTGTCTTGCTCAGTTCGATCTCGTTTCCGTTCTTCAGAAATCTTAAGCCTTCGAAATCAAGGCTCAGTCCGTGCTTATCATATGCGAAGGTATTTCCGCTTCTTCCGAGCAATTTCTCCACCCTGAGCCTGAGTGCCATGAGTGAGAAGGGCTTGGTCACGTAATCGTCCGCACCGAGGGAAAGTCCGGTAACTTCATCGAGCTCGGTATCATTCGCGGTAAGGATCAGGACGGGAACCTGTGATGACTTCCTGAGTTCCCTGAGGAAATCAAATCCGCTTCCGTCAGGAAGATTGACATCCAGTATTATCAGATCCGCCCTATCAGCATCTTTAACGTCTTTCAGACAGCGGAAGGACGAGAAGTCGTACAGCTCGCTTCCGAGTGAAATTTCAATTCCGTGATTGATCGAAGGATCGTCTTCAATTATGAAAATTCTTTTCTTCATTTTTGTTTTTGCCTCTACAGGGGACTATTATATCACAATAATGTTTGGAGGTTTTCTACCGTAAAGACTGCTGCGCCGAATATGTGAAACCGGTCCGGATGGTCCGGTTTTTGTCCGGAAGAATGTGACTTTAGTCATATCAAAAAAGTTTCTTTTTTCACTACAGTAAGATCTGGGGACTTGGTACTGTATATATGCAGACAGGAATTGCGTTTTTCAGAAACGGAGAATGAAATGGAAACGATCTTAAAAACAATCGATCTGACCAAGAAATATGATAACAGGGCAGTGGTTGATAATCTGAATCTCGAGATAAAAAAGGGAGAGGTATTCGGACTGCTCGGCCCTAACGGCGCCGGCAAGAGTACCACCATGAATATGATATGCAACCTGATAAAACCCGATTTCGGAAGTGTTGAATTCATGGGCAGGGATTTCAGGAAGAATAAGAGAGAGCTCACAGTCAAGCTCGGATACATTCCCCAGCATCTTGCCATACACGGAAACCTCAAGGCGTGGGAGAACGTCGAACTCTTTACCTCGCTTTACGGGATAAAGGGTGCAGAGCTCAAAAACAGGATAAATGAGTCGCTGGAATATGTCGGCCTTTCGGAAAGGCGAAATGACTATGCAAGGACTTTCTCGGGCGGTATGAAAAGAAGACTCAACATTGCATGCGCGATAGGACATCACCCCGAACTTATCATATTCGACGAGCCTACCGTGGGGATCGATCCCCAGTCCAGAAACTTTATCCTCGAGAAGATAAGGGAATCCAATAAAAACGGAGCAACCGTCATATACACCAGCCACTACATGGAGGAGGTTGAGGCAATCTGCACCAGGATCGCGATCATGGATAACGGCAAAGTCATCGCAAGCGGAACAAGTGAGGAGCTTAAAAAGCTTGTTTCGGATGACACGGACTCTATTACGCTGGAGGAAGTTTTCCTTACTCTTACCGGAAAGAAACTGAGGGATATGTAATGATCGGATATCTGATAAAAAACAATTTCAAGATCATGTTCAGAAACGGGATCAACCTCGTTATCTATATCATCGGTCCCGTCATCATATCCGCGGTCCTCGCCAGTGCTTTTTCATCACTGTTTGAAAGCTATGAAGGAACGTCCGAATTCAAAGCGGGATACAGCATAGAGGAAGAAAGTGATCTCTATCCTTATATAGACATTCTCAAGGACATCGGTGAAGAAAACGGAGTGTACTTCGTCGAATACGAAACCGGAACCGCAGAGGAAAGCATGCATTCATACGATCTCGGAGGATTTGTGGAATTCGGCCGGGATTCGTATACGGTTTATAAATCGGGAGATGCCAAAACGGAAGGAATAGTCCTGGATTATCTCTTGAACGCTTTCTTTACCGCGATGATAAGCGGAAGTACGGAAGATGTACGGATCCATGTTGAGCATCCGGGCTATGCTCCTGCAATAGACTCGACGGATTATTACGGAATCATCTATATAGTTTATTTCGGCTGGCTGGCAATCGTATGTGCCGCAGGGCTGCTCTCCAATGAGCGCAGGCATAACATCCCCGAGAGATTACAGGTATCGAATCTGTCTTCTTTTCAGATCTATATGTCGAGACTGATACCGCTTGTATGCTCCGTAGGATTATCCCTTGGCATAGCGGCGGTGTTCAATTCACTGCTGCTGGGAGTGCACTGGGGTAATATCCTTCTCTCTTCGGTGATAGTCCTTGTACTGATCGTAGCGGCTTCGTCATTCGGACTTATGCTGTATGAGTTTACAAGCAGCACCGTTGCCGCGGTATTTATAGCCTTTGCCCTTATCTGGACAATGGGATTCATCGGCGGAACATTTGAGTCGTATATTCTGTCTTCGATGCCCGAATGGCTAAAGCATCTTATGCCGATTTACCATTCAAACAGAGCCCTGGTTGAACTTTCGAGTATGGGAAAGAGTGACTATGTGACAAGTGCAATATCAGTCCCTGTCGTGATAACCGCAGTGTGCTCGGCTCTATCGGTCGGAGCTGCGGAAGTAAAGAGGAGAGTAAGATAATGACCGGCATAATAAAAACAACTCTTAAACTGTTATTCAGAAATATCATCTTCTGGGTATTCCTTATCGCCATGCCGGTATTGTCGACTCTGATGCTTAAACTCCAGGCGGAGAATTTCGGATCGCGCGATGCGGCCGAACGCAGAGAAGTGATCGATATAGATGATGCGGATGAAAGAGCGGGATATTTCGGAGGAGACGGAAAGTACGTGGTCAAGGTGTATGATGCATCCTGCAGTGAACTGTCCGACCGCCTGCTGAGTGGCCTTGCCGAAAGCGGAATGATCACTGTGGTGAGAGCGAAGACTTCCGGTATATCCGAAAGCGAAGTGACGGATCGTGTAAACTTTGACGGGTACAATGATTTTGTGGGTGCGGATCTTTACCTGAATAAGGATTTTGACGGATATGTCGTAAGCGGAGATACGGATAAAGCACTTACCGTTTTTATCCTTTCCGATGACGAGAGATACACCCTTCTTGAAAATGAGATAAAGATGTTCATGGGACAGGTATCGAATGCCCTGCTTATGGGAAGTGAGGAAGATCTCATTAAGAACCTCGATATATTGCACGACTTGCTTCCCGCAAAGGAAACCGTTGTGACGGATGCGGAAGGCGGAAGCGCCCTTACCGACAGACAGCTGGATCAGAAGGCTCTTACCGGTTATGCATTTGCTTTCCTGACATTGGGATTTGTATTCGGCGGAGCACTGATAGCATATTCGGTCATCCGTGAAAGAAAGGATATGGTTCTTACCAGAGTCAGGCTGACGCAGCTCACCGATTCCCGGTATTTCGCAGCCAAGTTTATATGCGGCGCGGTCGTATCGTTTATATATGCTGTGGTAACGAGCCTGATCACCCTGACGATCGATTCCGGCAAACTCGGTATGAGCCGTATAGGGTTCTTCAGTATGATCTTCCTTCTCGGACTGATATTCTGCTCGATAAGTCTTATGATCGGAATTCTGTTTGATGATGTCATGAGCGCGACCGTATCGGCATTTATCCTGTGGACGCTTTCATCGCTTTTGTCAGGTCTGTATTTTTCAATCGACGGGGCAGGCGATGCCATCAAAACAATGTCGTATCTCATGCCTTCGAAATGGTTTCTTGATGCCACGGAAATGATGATGCTTGGGGACAATAAGGTGTATTTTATGATATTATGTGTAACGGCGGCATATCTTATTGTCACCTTGGGCCTTGGCGGCATAGGTATCAAGATCAGGAATCATGAGTGAGAATATAAGGGATAAAAATTTCCTGCTTATAAAACTGACACTTCTGATAGTGTTCAGCGTATACGGGATCATCAATGCGGTTCACGGGACAGGGGTATCTGTAAGGATACTCCTTCTCGTTTCGTTATATATAGGGAGTCTTGCATCAAAGGAGTTCCTTGGGGGAAGAAAGAAGCTCATATGCCTTGCCGCTTCCTGCATCGTCTTTGTGCTGTTGATATATTTGGGAGGAAGGTTCTTTATCCCTTTCGGCTTCTTAAGCATTTATGAGATTCTTTCTCTTTTTCCGGACATCGATCACAAGGTCTACTTTGCGCCGCTGCTCCTTACGATCATCGAGACACCGATGGGATTCCTTACACTGTTTGTGATCGTGTTCATGATGGCGACGCTCTACATCCAGCAGAACTACGTCATCAGGGAACTTATCAAAAGAAATAAGAGTGACCTTGAGACCGAGCAGAACCTCAAGAAAGAGATGCAGTATCAGGAATACAGTGCGAAGGCGGAGCTGAACAAGAGCATGTTGAACGCACAGAACAGGATCCTCGAAGACAGGGCTAAGCTGTCCCAGACGCTTCACGACAGGCTCGGCCACAACATCAACGGATCGATATACCAGCTTGAGGGAGACAAGGTCCTGATGGACATGGATCCCGAAAAAGCAAAGGGCATGGTTCAGGCTGTTATAGATCAGCTCAGGACCGGGATGGATGAGATACGTGCGATACTCCGCAAGGAGCGTCCCGAAAAAAGAAAGATTGCAATGCTCCATCTCTATGAGCTCTGCGAGGACTGCAACAACAAAGGAGTTGAAGCGGATCTGTCCACTGAAGGAGATGTTTCCAGAGTTCCCGATAATCTTTGGGAGGTGATACTGGACAATGCCTATGAGGCCGTGTCCAACTCCATGAAGTACGCGGGATGCAGACATATAAAGATCGTCATTGTCGTGATGAACAAGATGGTGCGCTGCACCATAGAAGATGACGGCGCAGGATGCGCCAAGATCGAAGACGGAATGGGCATATCGGGAATGCGGCAGAGAGCCAGAAGCGCAGGCGGCATGATAAGCTTTGAATCGGAAGCCGGATTTAAGGTCACGATGCTTCTGCCGATAGCCGGGTAAGCGGAGCGGATATGGAAAAAATAAAAGTTATAATCGCAGATGACAGTGATTTTGTCAGGGACGGAATGAAGATAATCCTGGATGTCGATGACGAATTCGAGGTTCTCGGAACGGCAGGAACAGGCAAGGAAGCGATCGAGCTTGCCAGAAAGACCGCCCCCGATGTATTTCTTATGGATATACAGATGCCGGAGATGGACGGCATAGAAGCAACCAAAGTGATAGTCGAGGAGGGACTCGGTAAGGTTCTGATACTTACGACCTTTGATGATGACGAACTTGTAAGGAAGGCACTTAAGAACGGCGCAAAGGGTTATCTGATCAAGAATCATACTCCCGAACATTTAAAGCAGATGATCAAGTCTGTGTATAACGGACTCGGAGTAATGGAAGAAAATGTCCTTGAGTCGCTGGCGTCCTCTGCATCAGGCAGCACGGGAGAGACCAAAAGTTCTTCGTCCGCCTTTGACGGCTCTGATTATTCCCCCCGTGAACTGGAGATCATCGAGGCTGTGGCAGACGGCCTTTCCAATAAAGAGATCGCGGAAAAGCTTTTTATTTCCGAGGGTACGGTCAAGAACTATATCTCCAACATCCTGAGCAAAGAAGGACTTACACACAGGACCGCCCTTGCGGTGTATTATCTTACGGGAAGAAAATAGCGTAGCAGCCTTAAGCTGCTACGCTTGTTTTTCGCATCGGCTCCTCTTATGAACAGAGGGGCATTTATTTATCAGCAATAATATACATCGTCACCGATCTCGAAGGATTCGACACGCTGTCCTTCATCGAGATGCTCTACACCGACATAGTAAATGCCGTTATCGGTAACGAATTCCGCAAAGGTGTCGTAGTCTTCGCTGAGCAGATCGTCCACAGCCGCATCGTAATCATCTTCGCTGTCGTATTCGGAATGAGATACGACCATGCCGACTCTGGCCTTGGTTACGGAGATTGCTTCACCTTCATCATCCTTGGCAACGACACTCGCGTCCGCATCATCTTCGAAGCTCTCTACCCAGAGATAAAAATCATCATAATCCGTGACATAACCGCCTGTAAGTGATACTTCCATAAAAAATCCTCTCTCCTGTGGATTTGGTTAATTTTGTAACTTCTCCTGTATAATATTACATAGGCGATAGATTTTAAACAGGAAATTATTGCGGATTTTCCGGGCCTGATGATTGGCTGTGAAAGTGTCCGGATTTTAAGATATAATACCATTCATGGGGATGCAGTCCGGCAGCGGAGCGGCCGTGATATGCCGGCATCCGTGAAGCGTATTTTGAGGAAAAGTCTTTGAATATTGACATCAAACAGATATCCGAAGGTGAGGAGAGCATAGTTATCCGGTACCGGGAACTTACTCCGACCCTGAACAGGATCATAGGAATACTGAATAACGGTGACAACAAACTGTGGGGCAAGTCCGACGGTGAAAACTGCTCCGTTTCTTTGGACGAGATCCTTTACCTCGAAACGGTGGATGACAAGCTGTTTGTCTACACCGGTGATAAGGTCGTGAGGATCGAGGGATCGCTCAGTTCTTTCATGAGCGGTGTGAGCGATGATTCCTTTTTCAGATGCAGCAAGTCAATGATCATCAACTTAAATCACGTGTCGGCGCTCAGGAGCCTTTCATCGAACAGGATAGATGCCACACTCGAAAACGGTGAGCACATCATGATCTCAAGGCGCTTCGCTTCGGATTTCAGAAAACTTCTCAGGGGGTATAAACAGGATGAAAAATGATAAAAAGCTTTCATTGTGGGAAAAATACCTGACCAGGGAGATAGGAATAGAATTCAAGGCTTGCCTGTACTTCTTTGCGATCCTGTTCTTCTATTGTGTGTACAGGGTATGCAGCGGACATTACGATGCACAGATCCTGCACCTTGCCGAGATGATACTTACCTGTTATGTGATCGGATACATACAGGTTTACCTTTTTGCGAATTTTGATGAAGCCGACAAGCTCGGCGGAAAAGAGATCGCGGGCATCATCGTCTGCACCTGCATTTACTGCCTGGTTTCCTATTTCGGAAACTGGTTTGATAAGAACATCCCGGTCACCGAAGGGCTTGCCGCGTACCTGCTCGTGACATATTTCTGCGTATTCCTGATCTACAGGTCAAAGCGACGGATAGACGACAAACAGCTGAATGAGGAGCTGCGGCTTTTCCAGACAAAGCATAAAAAAGTGCCTGATGAAGGCAAATAAGTGCATCTTACGGGAACAGGCATTGTTCCCGTATTTTTTTGCTGCTAATAATAGAATCACAGAAAGGAGCAGCATATGGAAAACGTCATCGAGATAAGAAATCTGACCAAGAGCTACGGAAAAAACAGGGGAGTCATCGATGTATCACTGGATGTAAAGAAGGGTGATGTCTTCGGATTCCTCGGCCCCAACGGTGCCGGCAAATCCACAACGATCCGTTCGATGCTCGGATTCCTTAAGTTTAACGAAGGAAGCATTAAGATCCTCGGTATGGATTCCGTAACTGACCATGAAGAGATCCTGAAGGAGGTAGGCTACATGCCTTCGGAGGCTTGGTTTTACAACACCATGAAGGTGTCCGATGTGATAAAGTATGCAGCCGATGTAAGGGGACTCGACTGCTCCGCGGAAGCGGCGAAGATCTGTGAGAAACTGAAAGTAAATACCGATAAGAGGATCAAGGAGCTGTCCCTCGGAAACAGAAAGAAGGTCAGCATTGTATGTGCGATGCAGCATAAACCGAAGCTCTTTATATTCGACGAACCGACCTCCGGACTCGATCCGCTGGTACAGAAGCACTTTTTCGAACTTATAAACGAATATGTGGAAAAGGGAGCGACCTGTCTGCTTTCGACACATGTTCTTTCGGAGGTCAACAGGTATTGCAAAACCGCTGCGATAATGCGCGACGGCAGGCTGACGATGCTTGATTCGCCTAAGATCGACGATGATGCATTTCTTGCCTTCTACGAAGATGAGGAGGAAAAGTGATGAAACATATACTGGAAAAAGAATTAAAACTGAATCTGAAGAGCTTCATCATATGGAGCCTGTCCGTGGGTCTTCTTGGACTCGCTTGCATTCTTCTCTATTCAAGCATGCAGGGTGAGATGAAGGATATGGCAGATGCATTTTCCAACATGGGAGCATTCTCCGATGCCTTTGGAATGAGCACTCTCAGCATCGCGACCCTGAAAGGTTATTTGCAACGGAGGTGGGAGCCGTTCACGGTCTGGGCGGCGGAATGTTTGCGGCTATCCTTGCAATCGGTATCATATCAAAGGAAGAAGAGGGCCACTCAGGTGAATTTCTTTTCTCACTTCCGGTATCAAGGACTAAGGTTCTCATCGCAAAGGCATTATGCGTTGCCGTTTATCTGGTTTTCTTTACAGTCATCTGCGGACTTCTCTATGCCCTGGGATTCGCAGCCCTCGGTGAGGAGCTTCCCACGGCGCAGTTTATGACATTCATGGGAAGGCAGATGCTGATGAATTTTGAGGTTGCGGGAATCTGCTTCGGCATTTCGGCTCTGTCCTGGAAGAACCGCATGGGAATGGGTATCGCACTTGCAATGTTCTTCTATTTCTACGATGTCATCGGAAGGGTTGTCCCTGACCTTAAGGACTATCTGTTCGTCGGCCCCTATTCATACGTAAACGCAGCCGAGATATTCACAGGTGCGGACACTCCCGTAACGGCAATCTGCATTGCGGCAGCCGTAACCGTATGCTGCGTATTCTTTGCATTCTATTATTACAATAAGCGCGACCTCGCGAGCTGATTACATAATTGAAATACCCGCTTAATCTGTTAGAATGAAACCGTGGGGGAGAAAACAGAGGGTATTTCATGGGGAACAGTTCAGATAACGACAATACGGCGGGGTTCAGTATTCTGAACCCCGATTCAGGGGAATTCGAGCCTTTGGAATCCACGCCCTTTTTCCGGGACCTCAACCTGGATCAGGTCATAGACAGGCTGACATATAAATGGGGCAAGAACGTCAAAAAGTATTTCAGGTACATTCCTCAGTCTCCCGGGGAAGTTTCTTACCGCCGCGACATATACAGGGACATCAAAAAAGATGAAGTATATGCGGCTCTCTTAAAATTCACGGAAGATCTTGAAAAAACCGAAAGCATCCGCAGGGAAAAAGAAAAAGTCCGCATCCCTCTGCAAAGAAATGTCTGGCAGATAAGGGAAGTCGGATCATATTGTGATGTCTACGAAGAGCTTGCGAAGTCGCTGGAATCCGCAGGTCTTACTTCAGGCGGAATGAAGGGCTTCCTTTCCGTTTTAAAAGAGATACTCGAAAGCGGCGGATACCGCAGGATGCGGGAGCAGATAAAGAAGGTGATCGATGAGATCAGGAAGCTCCGCTTTGTGATCACATACGACAAGGACAGGATGAGCGTTGAACTCAAAGAGCTTGAAGGTGAGGGCAGCTACGGCAGGATGCTCAGGGAACAGCGGGGCGGAGATGTGAGAAATCTCCAAAATCCGTTTATTGCCGACTCCACGCTCACCGAAATGGAAAAATCCTGTCTTGAGATCATCCAAAAGAAAAAGCCGGAGCTTTTTGCGATGATAGAACGGACAGCGGAAATGTCGGAAGGATATGAAAAGGAAGTGCTTCACAGGTTTGAAAGGGAAGTGATCTTCTATCTGTCATTCCGCTCACTTCAGCTTGAAATGGAAGAAGCGGGATTTAGGTTCGCGGAGCCTGAGGCCGATGAAGATAAAAAGATGGAAGCAAAGGGGCTTTACGATATGGCCCTTGCGATCACTAATCATTCCAAGGAAAAGGAAGTCGTACCGAATGATCTGAGCTACGAAGAGGGTGAGAGGTTCTTCGTACTCACAGGTCCCAACCAGGGCGGAAAGACGACCTTTGCAAGAAGTCTCGGTCAGCTCGTATACCTTGCTCAGTTGGGACTCGATGTTCCCGCTCAGTCCGCAAACGTTCATTTCTTCCCGGATATACAGACGCACTTTTCCGTTGAGGAAAGTGTGGAGACCGGAAGGGGTAAGCTTAAAGAGGAGCTTGTAAGACTCGCTCCGATGATGGAGGAGCATAAGCAGGGAACATTCGTGGTCATCAACGAACTCTTCACGACTGCCGCAAGCTACGATGCGGAGATCATGGGAAGAAATGTGCTTGAACATTTTATTGCCCTGGGATGCATGGGTATCTATGTCACGCATCTTCGCGAGCTCTGCTCTGCCGGTGAAGGAGTTGTGAGCCTTAAGGCAACTCTCGACGATCACAGGGTTCAGACCTTCAAGATCATAAGGGGCGAAGCGGACGATACCGCATGCGCCGAAAACGTCGTGAATAAATACAGGCTGACATATGAGCAGCTGAAGGAGCGCTTATGAAGGTATGCCTGTTATATAAGGACCGTGAAAGGCCCGAAGAAGACAGAAAATATTATGATACGGGGAGCATTATCGGCGATCTCGGATTAAAGACGCTGTTTACTTCCGCCGCCAAGAGACTCGTATTCGAAAACGGAAAGCTTAAGAGCGTCGAAAAAGAAGACACATATCTCATGGAGACTCTGAGGAATGTAATGATGATCCCGCTCGAGTCCGCAGGCGAGATAAAGTATCGTCAGGAGATAATAAAGGACTGCATATCCCACGAGGAATTAATACGCAGTCTGTACGATATCTGCAGTGATGTGATACGCAAGTGGAATACGCTCGGAAGAGGCGGAAGGGAAAAGCTTCAGCAGAGCAACCCTGTAACCAGACTTACCGAGGATATCAAGGTTCTTCATCTTTTCTGCGATTCACTCTCGGCGATAAGAGCGCTTTTGTCGGAGCCGGAAGACTTAAGCTCCGCAGGACTGAGTACTTTCAAAACCGAATTCCTGAAGACATATTCCGCAGACCGCGAAGACTTTGTGAAGAGGGTTCTCGGAGATATTTCCTTTTACACGGACGGATCAGATGAAGAGGATGAGGGGCGCGAGCAGGTCGTAAGACCCCGCATCGTGATGGAGAGCGGACTTGAGGATGGGCTGAAATTCAGCTCGCTCAAGCTGGAGGAGGTTTCATCCCGTAGCGAGAAATTCTATAAGCGCGGAAGTGCGAAGTATAAATTCCGTGAATTCAAAAACTCCCTGACACCGGATTCTTTTTCCACGGTGAGCGACCAGAATATAGATGAACAGTCACAGCAGCTTGAATTCGGAATAGTCAGCTACATAGTCGAGGAACTGAAGAGCGAGCTCGAAGAGTTCCGTACTTTCTTCGACAGGCTCAGATTCCAGAGCGCTTTCTATCTGGCGGCGGTACAGTTAAAGGCCCAGATGGAAAGGGTCGGCGGTGAGTGGTGCTATCCAGTGGTCTGTGACCGGAATGATCTGAAGTTTGAAGAGCTCAGGGAACTCGTGATGTCGATGGAGCATCATGTCACGGTTGTCGGGAACACGATGTCCCTTGAAAAGAAGGATCTTGTGATCATCACAGGGGCAAACCAGGGAGGCAAATCCACTTTCCTCAGGAGCATAGGAATTGCACAGGTTATGATGCAGTGCGGGCTTCCGGTAATGGCGACGTCTTTTTCGAGCGGAATATTCCCGAACCTGTTCGTTCACTTCACCCGCAGGGAGGACAGTGAGATGAACAGCGGAAGGCTTGATGAAGAGCTGAAGCGTATGAGCGCGATCATAGACCGCATAGGTGACGGATCCCTTGTGCTTTTGAACGAATCCTTCGCGACGACGACCGAAAAGGAAGGCTCCGTAATTGCATACGATATCATCAGGGCGCTCAGGGAAGCGGGAGTTAAGATACTTACCGTAACCCACCTTCTTTCCTTTGCGAGGCGTATGCATGATGAGACGCAGGGTCGTCAGGACTCGGGAGTGCAGTTCCTTTCCGCCGAGAGAAAAGAGGACGGGCGCAGGACATTCCGCATGATCCCCCACGCTCCCGAGCTTACCAGCTTCGGACTCGATCTTTATGAGGAGATCGTCGGTCCCGTCAATGACAAAAAATGATGATTTTTCTGCCAAAAATCATGTGTATCTGCCGGCCATGTTTTGTAGAATGATATATAAAGACAGATCGGGTCTCGTGACCTGTGTGAGTAAAGGAGAATGATATGGCAGTCAAATGGGGAATCCTCGGAACCGCTAACATAGCAAAACACTGCACCATTCCGGGTATAAAGGAAGGTGAGAACTGCGAGCTTTATGCCATCGCCGGAAGAGATCCGAAGAAGGTTGAAAGCTATAAGCAGGAATTCGGGTTTGTAAAGGGATATGTAGGATATGATAAGCTTCTCGAAGATCCCGATGTACAGGCCGTTTATATTCCTCTTCCCAACAACATCCACAAGGAGTGGGTCATCAAAGCTCTCAGGGCCGGAAAGAACGTTCTCTGCGAAAAGCCCCTTGCAATGAATGCAAAGGAAGCGGAGGAGATGTTCGCTGTCGCAAAGGAAGAAGGAAAGATCCTGATGGAGGCTTATGCTTACCTCCACAGCCCTTACATCGATTCGCTTAAGCTTGACCTTGAAAGCGGCATCATCGGCGATGTCGATTATGTCGAGACCGAATTCCTTACACAGGGATATATCGAGGACTTCCGCCTTCACAAGGAACTCGGCGGCGGAGCGGTCTACGATCTCGGATGCTATTGCACCACGATGATCAGAACACTCTTTGACGGAGATATCGAGCTTGTATTTGCGGATGCGGAATTCGGTGAAACGGATGTTGATGTGTTCGCTTCAGCGCTTCTTAAGATAGATAAGAAGATCAGGGCATCCTTCAATGTCGGAATGAATTTCACGCCCGGATGCAATTCCAGGAAGGATAAGCTCTTCATCCACGGAAGTAAAGGCGTTATCATTTCGGATGTGGAATACAATCAGGCCGGAGACCTCAGATACAGGGTGATCGCAGACGGAAAAGAGACCGAAAGAAAGCTTTACGTCAGACAGAACTACACCCTTGAAGCTGAGCAGCTCTCACGCTGCATAGAAAACGGTGAGACTCCGCATATCTCTCCCGAATTCTCGATCAAAAACGCAAGACTGCTCGACGAGATATTTGATAAAATAGGATATTGAGGAGACGGATAAGATTAATATCCTGCAGACATGAATAAAAAAGTACTTTGGACAACCGGTTATGCTTTCCTGAACATCGCTTACTTTGCCGCATTCTGTACGGTACATGCGTGCGCGGCGGTATTTCTGATGGACAGGGGCTTTACGAATACGCAGGTAGGCATACTTCTTGCGACCGCCAACATCACCTCGGCACTGTTCCAGCCGTTCATAGCCGATGTGATAGATAAAAAAGGGTGGCTGACCAACAGAAGATTCATACTGATCTCCTGTATCGTGATCCTCACAGGGTCCGTGCTTCTGCGATTCATTACGGACTCAAAGCCGGTGATCTTCATAGTCTATGCGCTTATCTATATGATCCAGTTTGCGTACCAGCCCGTCATGACCGCGCTCTGCTTTGAATACCGGAAGAAGGGTTGCGACATTGTGTACGGACTTGCAAGAGGTCTCGGTTCGGCAGGCTTTGCCGTTACATCCGCATTTATAGGAAGGGCGGTGGAGGCAAAGGGAGCGGATCTGCTGCCTGCGGTGACCGTGATCATAATGGCGGTATCGGCAGCAGCCGTATTTTTCTACAGACCGGCAGGCGAAGAGGAAGCCGGAGAACCGGCGGAAGGAACCGCAGGAACAGAAGAAGCCCACGGCAAGGTTACGGATTTCTTCCGCGAATATCCCGCATTTTTTCTTTTTGTCATTGCATCGATCTGTTTCTTTTTTGCTCATAACATGATCAATGATTTTATGATCCAGATCATAAGGGCGCTGGGCGGAGGAGAGACGGAACTCGGTTATTCCAATTTCCTCCAGGCCATTCTGGAACTTCCCGTCATGGCACTGATAGGATTTGTGCTCAGGAAGGTTTCACCGGCGAAACTGCTCGTCTTTTCGGGGGCTGCGTTTTTCGTCAAGATACTTATTCTCATATTCGCGAAGAATATGGTCTGGATGTTCGTAAGCCAGTCGTTCCAGCTCTTTGCATATGCGGTGTTCATTCCCGCGGGAGCGTATTATGTCAGTCATACCATGGCTGAAAACGATCAGGTAAAGGGTCAGGCCTACGTGACAAGTGCCATCACCATAGGCGGAGTTTTTTCAAATCTTATCAGCGGAGTCATCCTGGATAATCTCGGAATGAGACCGATGCTGATAACCGGCACGGCGGTTTGTTTTGTGGGAGTGTTAATTTCATTTGCGGCTCTGAGGAGCCCGGACAGGAAAGGAGATCAGCCTTATGAGTATCGATCTTAACAAAATGCCCAAGCTCGGATTCGGACTTATGCGTCTTCCCGAAAAGGACGGCGTAATCGATCATGAGCAGGTCTGCAACATGGTTGATAAGTATATGAAAGCAGGAATGAACTATTTCGATACCGCATATGTTTATCACGGCGGAAAGTCGGAGGTTGCCGCAAGAGAGGCACTTGTAAAGAGATATCCCAGGGAAGACTTTATGATCGCGACCAAGCTTCCCGCGTGGGAGATCAGGAAGGAAGAGGATATCGAGAGGATATTTGTCGAGCAGTGCGAAAGAGCCGGCGTTGATTATTTCGATTTCTATCTTCTTCATTCGATCGAAGAGGGAAACAATTACGACGTATATGAAAAGTATGACTGCTTCAGCTGGGGACTTAAGAAGAAGGAAGAGGGCAGGATAAGACATTTCGGATTCTCCTTCCACGGAAGTCCCGAACTCCTTGTTAAGATACTTGACGATCATCCCGAGGTGGAATTTGTCCAGATACAGCTCAACTATCTCGACAGGACCAATCCCGTTGTGCGTTCCCAGGAGCTTTACGATATCCTTCATGAGAGAAATATCCCGATCATAATCATGGAGCCTGTAAGGGGCGGAATGCTTGCAGGCTTTTCTCCCGAGATCGATGCGAAATTCAAAGCGCACAGGCCTGACAAGTCGATCGCATCGTGGGCTCTGCGCTTTGTGGCATCTCTTCCCGGAGTCATGACGGTTCTGTCGGGAATGTCCAATGAAGAACAGATGGACGACAATATAGGAACCTTTACGGATTTTGAGCCAATGACTGAGGAAGAGATCGCTATCGTTGATGAAGTTACGAATGAGCTGATGGCTATCCCCCAGATCGGATGTACCGCCTGCAAGTACTGCTGCGACGGATGCCCGATGAGGATAAGCATTCCCGATGTCTTCAGGACCGTAAATACCCTTCGCCGTTATCCCGATGACTGGAGATCCAAGAATTTCTACAACGGACTCATCCAGAGATACGGCAAGGCATCCGATTGTATCGGCTGCGGTCAGTGCGAGAGAGTATGCCCTCAGCATCTGCCCATAATACAGCTGATGAAGGAAGCTGCGGAAGTACTCGGAAAGTAAGGATAAGCAGGATGAAAAAGGAAGATAAGACAAATGTATGCCGTGTTCTCGACGGAAAGAAGATTCCCTATGAGACGCATGCATATGAACCCGACGCAGGCCTGACCGGCGAACAGATAGCCGCCATACTTGGCGAGGATGCTTCCAAGGTTTTCAAGACTCTGGTCACACAGGGAAGGAGCGGCGGTTATTACGTCTTCGTTGTTCCCGTGTCGGAAGAACTCGATCTTAAGAAGGCAGCGAAGGTATCGGGCGAAAAGTCCATTGACATGATAAAGCAGAAGGATCTTCTTCCGCTTACGGGATATGTTCACGGAGGCTGTTCTCCGATAGGGATGAAGAAGCAGTTTCCGACATTTATCCACGAAACCGCGACCGGATTTGAAAAGATATTCGTAAGTGCCGGAAAGGTCGGACTTCAGATAGAACTTTCTCCGGCGGATCTTATCTCGGTGGTAAGATGCAGGATCGCGGATATAATCTGCGGATGATCCGAAGATAATATGATAAAGTGCAGCTTGTCTGAAAAGGCAGGCTGCATTTTTTGTTGACGATTATTACGTTTAGTGATATATTACGGTAAACGTAATAAAGGAGCGGGGGAACATGCGTGACAATGTAAAAGGCGGAGCACTGACGGAAGTTACATTTTTCATATTGCTTTCTCTTTATGAACCAAAGCACGGTTATGCGATCATGCAGTTCATTGAGGAGATGACGGAAGGGAGACTTTCCCTTGGCGCGGGCACATTGTACGGTGCCATAAATACTCTTCTTGAAAAGGGATGGATCAAGCCCTACGGTGACGTGAACGGAAGGCAGAAGAAATATGTCATTACTCCGGACGGAAAGAAGGCAGCGAAGACGGAGCTTGCAAGGCTCAGGAAGCTTGTTGATTTCGCATCGGATACGATGGGAGAAAGATCATGAAGAAGATCAGATTTTACAGCGGACTCATAAATCTGCAGATAAGATGGCTGGATAAGATGTCGGACCGCGGTTACAGACTTGTCGGAACGGGGAAGCTCTGGTATGAATTCGAACCCTGCGAGCCGTCCGCATACAGATATGCGATCGATTACGTCGGTGACAAGAGTAAGACGGAAGCTAAAGAGTATGCAGACTTTCTTGAGGACATCGGTTACAGGACATATTTCAAGAATATAAATCTTAACCTGGATCTCGGGGATCTTGTATGGGAAAAGCTTGCAGACAAAGGTGATTTCTTCGCTGACAGGGCAACGGCAATGGACAGGGCTCTCCTCATCGTCGAAAAGGAAAACGACGGAAAGCCTTTTGAACTTCACACGACATATGAAGACAGGGCACTGTTCTACAGAAAACTGATGATGCCCTATCTGCTGCTGTTTCTGCTCTTTGCGGCTCTGGGTCTGTTTACGAAGATGTGTGGATGGTTTGCGGTGGCTGCGGTTTTTCTTTTCGTGTGCATCGTGTATCTGATCGATCATCTGAAAATGAAGAAATTGTCATCACTGGTTGAAGGATAGAAAAGAGGAAACAAATGAAGATCAAAAAGAAAGCATTATCCACGCTCATCATATTGGTGATCGCGCTCATCGCATTCGGGTCCGCATGGTATCTCGGATTTGTCAGGACTAAAATCGTGTCCTTCAGCAATCTCAGAGATAAATATAATATGTATGAATGGACCGCTTCTTATGCGGAATTTTCGGGAACCCTTCAGAAAGCAGTGTTTCCGAAAGCGGATTATATGGGCTTTGATGTCAAGAGCGCTTCCGGAAGCGAACACGGTCTTAACGTGACCGTAAAGTGCGGCAATATGATCGTATTCGAAAAGGAAGGCATAACGAACGGGACTTACTATTTCCCGGTATACGGAAGAGCGGTCATAACGATAAAGAGCGAAGGATTTCTGGGAAGCTTTTATACCATATCGACTCCGCAGCTTCCGAAAGGTGCGGGGAATATATATCTGTACGGCGAAGAACACGGAAATGCCGCCATCATAGAGGGTGAATTCGAGTTGTGGGATTCATACTACCATAATGACGGTATGAGGGATCTGTTCATGGAACTTCCCTACTTTACGGCGGAGTATCTTAACGTATGGATGCAGTCGGATAATGATGACATCCTTTATGAAGTCTATGATGATATTGACGGAACGCAGGTTCATACCGAAAGCTTTCTTGAGTTTTTAAAGAAGATCAAAAGTGAGTGCCCCGAGACCGTATTTCATGGAACCGATGTGGGACACCAGTATGAGACCACAGGACAAAGATACCTTTCATATCTTCTCGAAAACGGATATGACGAAAGCTCCTATGAGTATGTGACTGCGGTTGAGAATATGGACCAGGGATCGTATTATCAGCGGTCGGGAGATGGGATTTACAGGGAAAACATGATGGCCCAGAATTTCATCACCGAGTATGAGAGGATATTCGGCAGGGATATCATGGGAATATACGGAAGTGCGCATACCATCCCGGACGGCATGGATTATATGACCGGAAAGGTTCCCTGTATGGCAAACAGGCTGAATGATTTCTACGGAGGGACGGTTATATGCGAATCACTTCCGGACATGAAATATGAAGCAGGACCTCTTTCGTCGGAAACCATAATACTTAACGGAAAAGAATACACGGCAAGCTATTTCGGTTCGACCGATCTTTCAGCTATGCTGCCCGATTATTCCACCCGTGAGGTATGGAGAATAGAGGATGCATATGAGGATCTTAAGGATGTTCCGACCACGGACAATGTTCTTCCGTATGACAACTATCCGGTAAGAGTTGAGCACGGACAGGTGTTTAAGCTCGTCTATACCATGAAGGACGGATCGGTCATTACCGAATACCACCGCTCGGACGGAGATACCTGGAACGGAAGGGAAGTAACCAATCAGATACAGATCCCGTAACGGATCCGGACAAAAATTGAAAGATTCCATAACAGAAAATCGGATGCATAAACCTGCCTCCGGGCATAAAATATAAATGATGCTGATAACAATGCATATAAAGGAGTAGCTATGGGAGACGCAATTAAAGTACTTATGCTGAACGGAAGCCCCAGGGAAAGCGGAAACATCGCTCTGGCTTTTCATGAGATGGAGAAGGTTTTTGAAGACAGCGGGGTCGAATATGAGAACATCCTTCTCGGAAGGACCGATATAAGAGGATGCATCGCTTGTGAGGCCTGCAGGAAGAACGGCAAGTGCGTTTTTAACGATATAGTAAATGAACTCTCGGCGAAGTTCGAAGAGGCTGACGGACTTGTTATCGGATCTCCGGTATATTACGGCTCCGCCAACGGAACTCTTATGTCCGCGCTTCAGAGAATGTTCTACAGCACTCATTTTGACAAGAGTCTTAAAGTCGGTGCGAGCGTGGTCAGTGCGAGACGTTCCGGATGCACCGCAACATTCGACGAACTGAACAAGTTCTTCACTCTTTCCAATATGCCTGTTGCGACCAGTCAGTACTGGAACAACATATACGGATGGGAGCCCGGTGAAGGCAAGGTTGATGATGAGGGCATGCAGGTCATGAGAGTCCTTGCAAGGAACATGGTATTCCTGATGAAGAGCATTAAGCTTGGAAAACAGGAGATAGGACTTCCGGGTACCGAACCTCGCGTATGGACCAATTTCATCAGATAAGGGGAAGAATATGAGCTACGAAAGAATATCCGATGCAAATGTGATCACCGAGAAATATATGGATTCAATCCTGATCGAAGAGCGTCTCATTGATTCGGTCGTCGCGGATACGTCGATAGAATTCTTCGGAGAAAGATTTGATTCTCCGATAATGACTCCCGCGTTTTCCCATCTGGGACAGTATAACGGAAGGGATAAGACCGGACTTGAGGAATACTCCGTAGCGGCGAAGGAATTAAATATTCTTAATTTCTGCGGCATGATGGAAAACGATCTGTTTAAGAAGATCGCAGATACCGGCGCTAAGACAGTCAGGATAGTAAAGCCCTATGCCGATAATGCCAAGGTAAAGGACCAGATGCAGTTTGCGGAAAGCGTCGGTGCTTTCGGCATAGGTATGGACATTGACCATATCTTCGGTGAGAACGGACTTGATGTCTGTGTGGGCGAGCTGATGGCGGAACAGACTGCCGATATGCTCAGATCCTATGTTGAACTTACAAAGCTTCCTTTTGTCGTAAAGGGAGTTCTCAGCGTATCCGATGCGGTAAAGTGCGCGGATATCGGTGCAAAGGCGATCATCGTAAGCCATCATCACGGACGTCTTCCCTATGCGGTTCCTCCCATGATGATACTTCAGAAGATAAAGGAAGCATTAAAGGGGAAGGATGTTAAGATCATAGTCGATTGCGGAATAGCAAGCGGTGCCGATGTTTTCAAGGCTCTTGCTCTCGGTGCTGATGCGGCCGCTGTCGGAAGATCGATGATGCCCGCACTCGAAAAGGACGGCGTAAGCGGAGTTAAGAACTTCATTACGAAGACGAATGGTGAGCTCAGGTATGTCATGAGCTTTACCGGCTCGGCAGATGTAAAGAGCATAGACCCTTCCGTCCTTCATTTCACCGGAAACCTGATCTGAGCAAAGGAGAGAATCTGATATGAGACTCGGAACATCGTCACCTCTTGCATATGATTCTCCCGAGCAATGGGCGCAAACACAGGTGAACCTCGGCTGTGGTGCGGTGGTCTTTCCTGTTCAGAGCAGTGAACCGGAATCGAAGATCATCGCGTACAAGGAAGCTGCGGAAAAAGCAGGTCTTGTGATCGCGGAAGTCGGGATATGGAGAAATGCTCTTTCATCCGATCCGGATGAGCGTAAAGCAAATATGGATTACTGCGTAGAGCAGCTCCGGCTTGCCGACTTTGTCGGTGCAAGATGTGCCGTAAACGTTGCAGGATCCATGGGGCCGGTATGGGACGGCGGATACAGGGAGAATTACTCGGAAGAAGCGTGGAAGAAGACCGTATCCATGGTACGTGAGGTGATGGACAGGGCTGATGTAAAGAACACGTATTTTACCCTGGAGCCGATGCCGTGGATGATTCCGACCGGACCGAAGGAATATGTAAAGCTTCTCGAAGATGTGGACAGGGACAGGTTTGCGGTACATATGGACATCATCAATATGACCAGTTCCGCGGACAGATATTTCCACCCCGAAGAGTTCGTGGATGAGTGTGCGGAACTCCTTGGAGATAAGATCAGAAGCTGCCACATCAAGGATGTGCATCTTGACGGCAGATATACGCTCAGACTTGAAGAGTGTGCGCCGGGTGAAGGAGAATTTCCCCTTAGGTATTACGCTGAAAAGATGAGTGCCATAGATCCCGATATGCCGGTCATCCTTGAGCATCTGAGCAATGATGAAGACTATTTCAGGTATATGGATTATCTGAAGAAGATACTTTTCTGAAATTATTAAGGTACAGCCTGCTCTGCGGGCTGTACCATTTTCGTATGAAGACGTAAATTCTGTGACGAGGCCGTAAGATTTATACGTACGAAGAAGTATGCTCTGCGACGTAGCCGAACTCTTTATACTCAGGGTAGTATGTACTTTTTCACAGCTTGGGGCGATAATGTGTTTATGACACATGAATTTGAAAAAGAAAATACAGAACTGACAACCGTAGTTGTAATGGGACTTCGCACGAATGAAAGCGATGAAGAGTTCGACTATTCGATGAAGGAACTTGTGAGCCTTTGCGAAGCATGCGATCTGGATGTTGCATATGAACTCACGCAGTCTCTGCCCGCTCCCGATAACGCAACCTGGATAGGCTCGGGCAAAGCCGAGGAGCTCAAGATGCACGTAAAGGCAAACAGTGCCGAATTCGTTGTGTGCCTCGGAAATCTTTCTCCGGCGCAGATGAAGAATCTGCAGAGGATTATCGAGGTTCCCGTGTGGGACAGGACGAATCTCATACTCGAGATCTTCTCGAGAAGGGCAAGGACGGGAGAAGCAAGACTTCAGGTCGAGACCGCATACCTTCAGTATATGATGCCGCGCCTTACCGGAATGTGGCAGCATCTCGGAAGACAGGGAGGAGGCGGAGGAAGCCGTGCAAACAAGGGTATCGGTGAAACTCAGATAGAGCTCGACAGACGCCAGATCTCAAGACGCATCAGCGAACTTAAGAGAGAACTGACCGTGATGGAAAGGACGCGCGATGTCCAGAGAGAGGGCAGAAGCCGCGGAGGATATCCCCACGTTGCTCTTGTGGGATATACGAATGCCGGCAAGTCTTCGCTCATGAACTATCTGGTGGAACTGGGAGACCCCACTCCGGATAAGACAGCCGGCAAGAAGGTGTTCGAGAAGAATATGCTCTTTGCGACTCTCGATACTTCGATCAGGAAGATCGATCTTCCGGGAAGAAAGCCGTTCCTTCTTTCCGATACCGTAGGTTTCATCGAGAACATTCCCCACGATCTTATCAAGGCATTCCGCTCCACTCTTTCGGAGCTGAAATATGCGGATGTGCTCCTTATCGTAATGGATTCATCGGATCCCCATCATGACGATCATAAGAAGGTCACGGAAGATATTCTCAAGGATATGGATGTGCTCGGGATTCCAAGAATCTATGTATATAATAAGTCCGACCTTCGCGATGCGGATATGAACATTAAGAACACTCCGGGAAGCGATAAGTTCTATATTTCCGCCAAGACGGGATACGGAGTGGATGAACTTCTCGATGAGCTTCAGAGCATTTTTAGAAAAGGAAACCGCGTCGTGGAGAAAGTCATTCCTTTTGCGGACGGTCAGATCATAAACCGCTTCCATGAAGAAGCTGAAGTCGAATCGGAAAAATACGAGGAGGACGGAGTGCATATCAGGGCACTGTGTCCCGAATACTTTGCCGATTACATAGAGGACAGATATGGCGATAAAGCTGAGTGAAGAAAACAGGGCACATCTTTGGTGGCTCGGTCAGATGGGACTAATGGTTCAGATCGGAAACACGAAGATCTGTATCGATTATTATGCAAGCCCGCTTGAGACGAGGCAGGTTGCGCCTCCGATCCCTGCAGGCAAGCTTACGGGGATCGATGCATTCCTCGGAACGCACGACCATCTCGATCATATAGACCATGAATCCTGGAAGATCTGGGCACGAACGAATCCCGATGCGAAATTCGTATTCCCGGAGAAGCACAGGGAAGCCGTTCTTGCAGACGGAGCAGATCCTTCTAATGCAGTCGGGCTCAATGAAGGCGAAAGCATACAGATCGGAGATATAACCATCCATGCAATAGCCGCATCGCATGAATTCCTCGATAGAGATGAAAACGGACTTTATCCGTATCTCCAATACATCATAGAAGGTAACGGAGTCAGGATACATCATGCCGGAGATACCGTAAGATATGAAGGAATGCTGCCTAAGATAAGATCATTCGGAAATATCGATCTGCAGCTCATCCCTATCAATGGTCGTGATGCTAAGAGATACAGTGAGAACTGCATAGGAAACATGACCTATCAGGAAGCGGCGGATCTCACCGGTGAGACCGGATCTTCATTCGTTATTCCGGGTCACTGGGATATGTTCGCGGACAACAGTGAGGACCCGCGGAAGTTTGCGGACTACATGGCTGTCAAATACCCTTCGGGGCCCAAATGCATCATTCCCGCCGTTATGGAAGAGATAGTACTGTAATTGTCGTTTTCTGCAATATATTGTCGTTTTCTGCAATGGCTATTGCGGAAAATTCTGAAATCGCATACAAATATATCGATCAGTGTATCAGATGAATGCCGCTCACTTTCTCAACCCCCCTGAGAACTCACGAGCGGCATTTTGTTGTATATGAGGGGAGATTGTATATAATAAAGCGTGGGGGGATGTTATCGCTGTGCTTATACGAAAGGCATCCGGTTTTATGCTTAATATTGCAATCTGCGACGACGAAAAGTACTTCAGGAATGAGATAAGGACTATCCTGGAGGAATATCTCAGTGCCGAAGGAATCGTATGCTCCATCGATGATTTCGCGTCCGGCAAAGAACTCACTGATCTTGGTATTGAGGTTCAGAAATACAACATTGTATTTCTGGATATTAATATGGATGAAATGGACGGGATAGATGTAGCCCGCAGGATCCGGGAAATAAGCAAGGACATCTTTATAGTATTCGTTACGGCATATATCGATTACACCATTGAAGGGTATAAGGTTGATGCCTTCAGATACATTCTCAAAAACAATAATATGCTCGAAGGAAGCGTCAGGGAGTGTCTCGATTCCATTAAGGAGAGAATGGCTTATGAAGTCGAGCAGAGAGAATTCGATTTTTCCGAAGGCAAAAAGACTGTTTCACTCGAACGCATATTATATGTCGAAAGCAATCTTCACAGACTGTTTTTCCATATCATGGATGACTCACTGAACAAATACACCATCTATATGACTCTTGATGACATGGAGAAGGAACTTGAAGGTAAAGGCTTCATCCGCATCCATCAAAGCTATCTGGTAAATGCAAAACATGTAAGCGGTATTTCAAGATACTGTCTGACTCTCGATAACGGAACACAGCTGAGCATACCGAGAGCCAGATACAACGATGTACAGAAATTGATCACCGAGTATAAAGGAGCAATCTGACACCGTGCTTAATTACATTGAAAGCATATTGGTCATAATCACGGAGACTGTCTGCTGCAAGCTCTTTTTTGAAGCATTTGCGAAAAAGAGAAATGAAGACAGGCTTAATGATTATCTGTTCATCATACTTCTTTCCGGCATGAATTTTTTGCTGGTCCGGTTTGTCGGGGAAAACATGCTCGTCAAGCAGACCCTTGTAATTTTCGTCACAGGTCTGATCATGTTCCTGTATGCGGATATCAAGCTATGGAAATCCTTCTGCATTGCTCTCCTGTATCAGGGACTTCTTCTTGCGGTTGATTATGTATTCTATCTTTACTCTCTTTTTATGAGTGAAAGATACAGTCTTTCCGTTTCGGGATATGAATTCAGCTGGGATATGTCCACCGCCCTCGCAAAGCTGACACTCTTTTTGACAGTGCTGTTTCTTAAGACCAAGATCTCAAAGGGAGATGCGGAGGATGTGCTCAAGGGTGCGGAATGGTTCAGGTTCATAGCATTCCCTTTGTTTACAATTGTTGTTCTGTGTGCGATGTTATGGACATCCGGCGGAAATGATAATGTCGAAGTGGGAAATGTGGACTTCGTGATCGCGTTCGGACTGGTTGCGATAAATATCATAGTCTTTTATCTGGTCTGCGATATCCTGAGGAGAGAACGCAGGATACGTGAAGATGATATGTACAGAACTAAGGTAAGGAACCAGACGGAGCTTTACAAGGCTCTTTATACCAACTATGAGAAGCAGCGCAAGAAGGCACATGAATATAAGAATCAGGTCATGTGTATGGAAGGCCTTCTCAAAAAGAAACAATATGACGAGCTTGAAAAATACATTGACAACATAAGCGGAAAACTCAGCGGAGAGAGAAGCTGTATACGTACCAACAACGCGCTTGTGGATGCCATAATCAATACAAAATACAAGGAGATGGAAGAAAAGGGTATACTCTGTGTTCTGGTGCTGACCGAACTCAAGGATCTTCCGATGGATGATGATGACATTGTTGTCATTTTATCGAACCTTCTCAACAATGCGATCGAGGCATGTGAAAAATGTGAAAAGAAGATCGTAAAGATGAAGGTTGTGAAAGAGGATAAAGATATAGTTATATCCGTAAAGAATTCTTATAACGGAGAGATCGTCAAGGACTTCAATGATTTTGCTTCGACCAAGAAAGATACTGACGGGCACGGATTCGGAATCAAGAACATCAAAGAGTCTGTCACAAAGTACGGCGGAACCTGTTCCATAACGTATGACGATATAGAGTTTTCGTTCTCGATACTTATTCCTTACGATAAAGAGAAATAATCGTTTTGCCCGGTAGCTTAAGCTGTGTGACACATGGGAAAGAGAGGTATTAACTATGATGATCGGTTTTACGGTTTGGACTGCGGTTGCGATCGCCATTGCTGTGATAGGCATTATCGCGGGGAGATCAAAGAAACCTTCCGGCTTTTTTGCCGGTGTGAATCCTCCCGAAGTGAACGATGTGGTAAAATATAACCGTTCGGTGGGCACCCTGTGGATTGTATATGCGATTCTGCTTGAACTGTTTGGCGTTCCGCTGCTTTTTATGAAGCAGAATTCTGCCGGGTTTGCCGTTTCCATACTCGGGGTTGTGTTTATTTCCATAGGATTGGGCGTCGCATATACTTTTATACTCGCCAGATACCGGAAGTAAATATGAAATGCAATGTCGGAATGTATGATGGGAGACTGATATGACTGAGAATATCGAAGCGTTCGGACAGAACAGTATACGTGTAAAGGACGGAGAGAAGAACATATACATCGATCCGTTCCGAATGAAGATAAGTCCCAACGATGCGGATTATATCCTTATCACACACGATCACTACGATCACTTCTCGCCTGAAGATATAGACAAAGTAATAGGAAAAAACTCCGTTCTTATCGTGCCGGAAAAGATGGAAAAAAAGGCAGAGGAGGTCGCGGATAAATTTGCAAAGCTTGTTACGGTAAAACCCGGTGAGTCTTATGAGGTCGACGGACTCCGGTTCGAAACGGTCGCCGCATACAATATATTGAAACCGTTCCATCCCAGATCATGTGAATGGGTAGGATACATTCTGAAGGTGGGAGGAAAGCGCATTTACATAGCCGGAGACACGGATGCCACAAAGGAAGCAAAGGCAGTAAAATGCGACATTGCACTGGTTCCGATAGGCGGTACATATACGATGGATCCGAAGAAAGCAGCCGATCTGATCAATGAAATCGGGCCGGAAGTCGCTATCCCCGTGCATTACGGGACAGCCGTGGGCAAGCCGTCTGATGGGCAGATTTTCGAGGAAAATGTCAAAAAAAGCGTAAAAATCGAGCACAAGATACGGTTTAAGCCAAAAAACTATTGAATTAGGCTCTATTTTGTGGTATATTTTCAGTGTTCCAATAAACAACCCCAATATATTGAGAGGATAAAATCAATGAACAGAGCAGAATTAGTTGATGCAATCGCAAAGGAAGCCGGACTTACCAAGGTTGACGCTGATAAGGCACTCAAGGCTTTCACCAACACCGTTTCTAAGGAGCTTAAGAAGAAGAACAAGGTTCAGCTTGTTGGCTTCGGAACCTTCGAGACCTCCAAGAGAGCAGCTCGTAAGGGCAAGAACCCTCAGACCGGAGAGGCTATCAAGATTCCCGCAGCTACCGTTCCTAAGTTCAAGGCTGGTAAGGCTCTCAAGGATCTTGTAAACGGCGCAAAGAAATAATTCAATTGCAGTTCACGATTTAGGGCGAGGATAACATCCTCGCCCTATTTGTTTTATTTCTGACGGTTTCTTCAAAATATGTTAAAATTCTCTATGTTTGCAGATGCATATTTTTTCCGATAGGAGATGATTAAAGATGGGAATTTACGATCAGGCAAAAGAAGTATTTACCGAGGTTCTCGGAAAGGCTGACCCTTCGCAGGGAGATCTGCTCGTTGTTGGCTGTTCCACCAGCACAGTACAGGGGGATATGCCCGGAACAAATTCAAGTGAGGATATCGCAGATGAACTGTACAGGGCACTTACCGATGTGTTCGGCGGAAAATATGATATCGCCGTTCAGTGTTGCGAGCATCTGAACAGGGCACTGATAGTTGAAAAGAAAGTCGCCGAGAAATATGACCTTCCTATCGTTAATGTAGTTCCTCACAGGAAGGCAGGGGGCGCATTTGCCACAAAGCATTACAGCTCGCTTTCGGAACCCGTTGCAGTTGAGGATATAAAGTCGAAGGCTGTTCTGGGAATAGATATCGGAGGAGTAATGATCGGCATGCATATGAGACCGGTCGTGGTTCCCTTAAAGCTTGATCACAGGAATATAGGTGAAGCAATCATCCTTGCCGGAAGAAGCCGCTATAAATATATCGGAGGAGAGAGAGCTAAATATGGGGAGTGAAGCTGTTAAGTCATGGCTTGATGCAAGGGGCTTTGGTGACAGGATAACAGTTCATTCCGAGACCATTGATACCGTGGAGCATGCCGCACAGCAGATAGGCTGCAGTGAAGCGGAGATAGCCAAGACTCTTTCCTTTATCGTAGATGACAAGCCTGTCATAATTGTAATGGCCGGTGACGGAAGAGTAAACAGTTCCAAGTTCAAGGCACTGTTCCATACCAAGCCGAGCATGATACCGAGGGACAGGGTTGAGGAACTTACGGGATTCCTGCCCGGCGGTGTGTGTCCGTTCGGGGTTCCGTCGGACATTCCGGTGTGGCTTGATATATCCATGAAGAGATTTGAATACATACATCCTGCGGGAGGAAATGAGTTCGTGTCAGTAACGCTCACACCTGCGGAACTTGAGAAGGCTACCGATTTCGCAGGCTGGTGCGATGTTTGCAAAGGATGGGAAGAAGAGTGAAAGAAAATAAAAAGGGTACATTCAAGGAGTTTCTGAAGAAAAAGGATATCGAGATCTCACTTAAGAGATACGCTATCGATGCACTCGGTGCTATGGCACAGGGTCTTTTCTGTTCGCTCCTTATCGGAACGATCATCGAGACCATTGGAACACAGTTTCATATAGATTTTCTTACACAGCCCATCGCCACGGTCGGAACGGTGGAATACACCGTAGGTGGCATGGCAAAGGCAATGAGCGGACCGGCTATGGCTGTTGCCATAGGATATGCACTTAAGTGCCCGCCGCTTGTTCTCTTTTCACTCATAACCGTAGGATTTTCATCAAATGCCCTGGGCGGTGCGGGCGGACCTCTTGCGGTACTCTTTGTTGCGATAATCGCTGCGGAGATCGGTAAGATGGTATCCAAGGAGACCAAGATCGACATACTGGTCACACCGTTTGTTACGATCTCTGTGGGAATGTTCTTTTCATGGCTGATCGCACCCACTCTCGGAAAAGCAGCATCATCGGTCGGAAGTCTCATTATGTGGGCAACCGATCTTCAGCCCTTCCTTATGGGAATACTGGTTTCCGTCATCGTGGGTATGGCTCTTACTCTTCCCATCTCCTCGGCTGCCATATGCGGCGCCCTTCTTCTTACGGGGCTTGCGGGCGGTGCCGCGGTTGCGGGATGCTGTGCACAGATGGTCGGATTTGCAGTCATCTCATTCAAGGAAAATAAAGTCGGCGGACTTGTTTCCCAGGGCCTCGGAACATCGATGCTCCAGATGGGAAATATCGTCAAGAACCCCAGAATATGGATCGCACCGACACTTGCATCGGCCATCACAGGTCCGATCGCAACCTGTGTATTCCGGTTGAAGATGAACGGAACTGCCATTTCATCCGGAATGGGAACCTGCGGACTTGTAGGTCCTATCGGGGTCTATACAGGATGGGTGAAGGATGTTTCGGAAGGCGCCAAAGCCTCGATCACATGGTTCGACTGGCTCGGACTCGTTCTTATATGCTTCGTGCTTCCGGCGGTTTTTTCACTTATCATACATAAGATCGTTGTAAAGCTCGGATGGGTCAAGCCCGGAGATCTCAAGCTCAGTTAACTGTTCAATTAAACGGAGGATGTGAATCATGGATGCCATTAATATGAATGCTACACCAGTAACTCCCACACCTGAAAATGCACAGGCCGGTGGGAACCCTGCGCCTGTGACCCCCGCGCCCGAACCCCGCAAAAAGGGTTCCGGCAGATTTCTCTTTCTTTTGATCGGTCTTGTCGTCGGTGTCTGCACTACAGCGGCAGTGGTTTTGGTGCTCACGCAGATAAAAGGAGGTTTCGGCAAAACCGTAAAGCTTGAAGGAGAAGGATACGATACCCCCGAAGAGGCTGTCACGGCTTATGCGGAGTATCTTAAGGCCGGAGATTTTGACGGCATTGTTTCCACATTCGCCATGGAGAGCCGTGAAGAATACTTCAACTTGGAGGAATTCTACGAAAGGATCAACATGTTTTCGCCCGCTTTGGCCAGCAGCGGTCAGCTCTATGTGATGCTCGGAAATGATTCCGACTTTGCGACCACCATTAATCTTGAGAACAGAAGATCGTATATTTCCACGAATGTTTTCAGACAGCTCATGATGATGATGGTTGCGCAGGCGGATGATGAGGAGCTGATTTCAAGCATTGAGTCAAACACAACGTTTACGATAAGTGATGATGACGATATTGAAGCAATTATGGATTTTCTTGATATTTTTCCGGAATTGGAAGATATGAAGATCAAGGACATTCTGGATGAATCGGATTTTAAAGAGAATTTTGAGACGGCCCTTAAGCAGCATAACAAGGGAAAAGAGAAAACCTGGGGCGGTGATATCGAAAATGTCAGCCTTGAACTGAAAATAGACGGAGAGGAGTATATTCTCTTCATGACCTGTGTATGCTATGACGACAGGTGGTATATTGCCGAATTCGGAAATTACTACTCACTTGCCGGCAATGTTACACCGCTGGCAGCAGGTCTTTGCCCCAAGGATTCTTACAAAGGGCTGGACTGAAGCATAAGCATGTACCTGTTCAGATTATGGGAGCAAAGTTTTGGTTATGAGTATGAACATTATTTCAGGCGAAACATTCGATCAGGAAAGAGCTCTGTACGGAAGTGACGGTATAGAGGTCAAGGGCTGCAGGTTCGACGGACCTGCGGACGGTGAGAGTGCGCTTAAAGAAAGCAGGAACGTTAAGGTTTCCGATTCGTATTTCAATCTCCGCTACCCATTCTGGCATGACCATCACCTGGAGATCAGATCCAGCGAGATGACAGATAAATGCCGTGCCGCGCTCTGGTATTCGAACGATATAAGAATATCCGATTCGAAGCTTCACGGAATAAAGGCTCTTCGCGAATGCAGTGACGTTACCATAGAAAACTCGAGCATTGTCTCGCCCGAGTTCGGATGGTCCGTCCACGGCCTGAATATGAAAAATTCAAGTGCCGAGAGCGAGTACTTCATGATGCGCTCCGATAAGCTTACATTTGATAATGTTTCGCTGAAGGGAAAGTATTCTTTTCAGTATATAGAAGATTCGAAATTCACAAACTGTAATTTCGATACCAAGGATTCCTTCTGGCATGCGAAGAATGTCTATGTTAAGGACTGCGTGATAAAGGGAGAATATCTTGCGTGGTACTGCGAGAATGTCACGTTTGAAAACTGCAGGATAACAGGAACACAGCCCCTGTGCTATTGCAAGGGGCTGAAACTGATAAACTGTGTTATGGAAGATGCGGATCTTTCATTTGAAAAATCCGATGTTGAAGCAGATATCGTAAGCAGCGTCATCAGCATCAAGAATCCTAAGAGCGGTATCATCCGCGTAAAGGAAGTCTCTGAGATCATCATGGATGATCCGGATGCAAAGTGCGAGATCAGGACCGGAGAATAACTCTGAAGTGTCCGGACCGGGATCACTCGGATTGCCAGCCGGTATCCCAGAACTCATCCAGCTCGCCACCGGAATGGATCGAACTGCTGCTGCTGTTTTCCACGTTACTGCTGGGATCGATGTACGGATCGTTTCCGCGGGATGTAAATAATGAGCTTACCACTTCGAAAACACAGAATCCGATGATCAGGGCTGCCAGAAACACGGAGAGTGCTACCGTGCGGCGCTTTTTCTTTCCCGCAACATTGGGAGCTCCGCAAAAAGGACACTTTTCAGCGTCTGCATTGATGTTGTTATTGCATGATTCACATTTTACAAGCATGATCTTTTAATTTCTCCTATTTATTTTCTGCAACATTATATCACCAATCCGAGCTCCAGTCACCGGAATCCGAATCCCAATCCGAATAAGACTGGCTGTATCCGCTGTCACGGTCGGATTCATATCTGTAACTGCTTCCGTAGCCTGACGAGCTGCTGCCCGATGATCCGGTGCCCGTGCCCACGATCAGCATCAGGATAAACCAGATAAAACCGAATACCAGCAGAACGATGCCGAGCACATTAGGCCGGTGGGTTTGGAGCTCACCTCTGCTCGGCTTCCTGTAAAGATCTGCCGGATTGTTCCTCGAATCATTCCTGTACCCGGCTGCTCTTTCTTTTAATTTCTGATATATCTCATTTACGGCATATGCTTCATCGGGGCCTTCGTACCTTATTGCACGTTCTCCGTTATCCTTATTCTTATATACAACGAAATTTCCTGTTTTTTCGTCCTTGTATATTCCGAAGGCACATCTGCCTTTGTAATTCTCACCTATATGGAAATGCAGTCTTTCAAATGATATTCCCATCATTCTTCCGAACTGCTTAAGTTCATAAATGGTATGGGGACCGGCAGCCGAAGCCTGTCTGACGGGATCGTGTGGCGTTCCGCAGAATGGGCAGTTAAGATCGGTCTCTCTCATTAAGTTGTCACAAAATGTACATTTGATCATATCGATTAAAATTATATCACATTAAACTATAAGTATAAAAAATTAACTAAAACTTAAATGACAAAGTTTCCTTTAGATTATACAATAAACGAAATACGTTTTCTTTAAGGAAAATCCAATGAGTGATAAAAAGAAAAAAAGAGAGATCGGAAGGGGCAGGGCAATAGAGAACAATATCTTTGCCTGCGGACTTGTGATGCGCATATGCCCTAAGTTCGTTGTGCACAAGGGAATAAGCAGATTTCTCGGATACTTTGAATGGCTGTTCTACAGTGCTTTCTTCATGCGCTTTGTCATAAATGCACTTGAAACCGGTCAGGAATTTCCGAGGATCATGATCTTCATCATCGTGGTCACCGTTGTGTTCGGTTCGATGAGCCTTTATAACGCCGTTCTGAACGGTAAGATAATTCCCGTTGCAAGGGCTGTGATCAATAAGGGTGTCTACCGCAAGCTCTTCAGGAAGTCCAGGAATGTGGAGCTTGAGTGCTTTGAGGACAGTGATTTCTATAATAAATACACTCTCGCTATGGAGAAGGCCGATGAGAGACTGATACAGACCGTGGAGGTCGTGTTCGGATCCGTATTCGGTGCGATCGCCAGCGTGTTTGCTTTCGCATTCATGTTCCAGGTGGACAAGATATCCGTTCTTTTCTTTCTTTTCCCGATAATCGGTAACTTCGTATTCAAGAGAATGAACTCGCACCTTGATTACGCGAGAAACAAGGACATGGCTCCACACAACAGAAGGATCGCATACATCAACCGTGTCATGTACCTGACGGAGTATGCGAAGGAGATGAGGCTTACCGATGTCTTCAAGCTGATGAAGAGGCAGTACAGGGAGGCGATAACCGGTCTCGCCGATGTGACGAAGAAGTATACGAAGAAGGCTGTATTCCTTCACTGGATGACGGTCATGTTCACATTCACCTTCATATTCGAAGGACTTCTTATCTACGGAGCATACAGGACCGTTGTAAGCCACACGATGACTCTGGCACAGCTCTCCGTCATTACGAGCATGATGGTCTCCACAACATGGATACTGATCGGATTTACGGAATCACTTACCGCTCTTTTCCAGAACGGTCTGTTTGTTGAGTACCTCAGAAGCTTCCTTGAGTATAAGGAGCGGATTCCGGAGGATACGACGGGCGATGATCCCGGTATCGAGATCAGGAGCCTTGAGTTCAGGGATGTTTCGTTCTCTTATAAGGATAAGGAAGTTCTCTCTCATCTGAACATGGAATTCCGCGGTGGCAAGACTTACGCGATCGTCGGACACAACGGTGCCGGCAAGACCACGCTCATCAAGCTTCTGCTCAGGTTCTACGATCCGACTGAAGGTGTGATCCTTTTGAACGGCCGCGACATCAGGGAATACGATCTTCATAAATACCGTGCACTCTTTGCGACGGCATTCCAGGATCACAGAATGTTCTCGATGTCGGTCATAGACAATGTCGTAATGGGTGAGGACATCGATCCTTCTGAAAAAGAAGAAAAGGTAACCGAGGCACTTAAGCTTTCGGGTGCATATGACAAGGTAATGTCTCTTCCGAAGGGACCGCATACCATACTCACACATGAGTTCGACGATGAAGGTGCCGTTCTTTCCGGCGGAGAATTCCAGAAGATCGTTGTCGCAAGAGCGTTTGTGAAGGAATGCCCCATCAAGATATTCGACGAGCCCAGCTCCGCACTTGACCCGATCGCGGAATCCGAGCTTTTCGACAACATATACGAATCGTGCAGGGATAACACGCTCATCTTCATATCACACAGATTATCGTCGGTACAGAATGCCGACATGGTATATCTGCTCTCGGGTAAGACCGTGGCGGAAGCGGGCTCTCACAGGACGCTGATGGACATGGACGGAATCTATGCGGATATGTACAGAAAGCAGGCTGTCAATTACCTTGCGCTCAGCTCCGGCGAAAGTACGGAAGAATCTGCGGAAGGAGGTGAAGCTGTATGAAGAAAGTATGGAAGAACCAGCTCTTCTTATGGAATCTGTGCTTTAAGACATGCCCCGGATACATGATCTATTTCCTTTACGACGGATTCAGATACCAGGGAATAATTTTCCTTGAGCATGTTCTGGGAATACGCTACGTGCTTCACTGCGCTGAGTATAACGAGCCTTTCTGGAAGGCACTTCTTTTCATCGGCATCATCCTTGTGATCAATATGATCCAGATCGTTCCGGACGGTTTTTTCATCCACGGGTGGAGCTTCAAATGCAAGCCCAGGCTTTACCGCGCACTGAAGGAACAGATGTATGCGAAGGCTGCGGAGATCGATCTGTCCTGCTATGACGACCCGGAATACTACAATGACTTCGTTCTTGCTGTTGCTGAGGCGGAAAGCTCCATAGACAGGTTCCTTGCGATGTGCAACAGCATCATGCAGGCACTTACGATCATATTCACAACGGGAGTGTTCTATCTGGTGACCAATGCGACGGGCATCCTTTTTGTTGCCGCATCGCTTGTGCTGCGCTTTATCATCGCCAAGAAGATCAACAAGCTTAATTACGATGTAAGGCTTAGAGTCAATCCACTCGAAAGAAAGAGAAATTACGTCAGCAGGGTCTTCTACCTGAATGACTATGCCAAGGAATTGAGGCTTCACCCCGCTGTGGGCGACTGTCTCGAAAAGGAATTCGACGAAGCCAACGACGATATCGTAAAGGAGCAGGAGAAGGTCGGAGTAAAGAGATCCTTCCTTACCTTCACAAGAGATTATGTGATAGGTGACTTCATCATGGACGGTCTCTATATCACATACCTCGTGTTTCAGGCAGCTGTGCTTCATACCATCGATTACAGTAATGCCGTCGTTCTTTTCAACAGAACGGGAAGCTTGAGAAGAGGTATGGCAGGCATTGCGGAAATATTCCCCCAGGCCCAGGAAAACAGTCTCTACATCGACAAGATCAGGGCGTTCCTGGATTACGAGCCTGTTATAGGGCCCTTCGAAGGCGAGAAGGTTCCGAAAGGAAACGGTGAGCTTGTCATTGATAATGTAAGCTTTGCGTATGGTGAAAAGGCCGGAGAAACGCTCAAGGGCATATCGCTTAAGGTATCACCCGGAGAAAAGATAGCGATCGTCGGATATAACGGTGCGGGTAAGACAACGCTCATCAAGCTTCTTATGAGACTGTACGATCCGACAGCCGGAAAGATTACTTATCACGGAAGGGATATCAGGGATTACAGCCCTTACGATTACAGAAGAAGGATCGGAGTTGTATTCCAGGATTACCAGATGTACGGTGCTTCACTTGCCGAGAACGTCGTTATGAGCGATGAGGCTGAGGACAGGGAGATGATTCTTTCCGCACTCGAAAAGGCAGGATTCGCCAAGAGGCTGAAGAAGCTTCCCAAGGGACTCGATACGCAGGTTACCGCAGAGTTCGACGAAGACGGTGTGAACTTCTCAGGCGGCGAAAGTCAGAAAATTGCAATTTCACGCGCATTTTTCAAAGATGCTGATATACTGATAATGGATGAGCCCAGTTCGGCACTCGATCCCATCGCGGAGTATGAACTCAACAAAGCGATGGAATCCGCCGCAGAGGGTAAGACCGTGTTCTATATATCCCACAGACTTTCGACCACGAGGGATGCCGACCGTATCATAATGCTTGAGAACGGACGCATTGTAGAGGAAGGTACCCATGAAAGCCTCCTTGCGCTCGGCGGAAAATACGCCGGTATGTGGAAGGTACAGGCCGGAAGGTACGAAGGCGCGGATATTAAGGCTGTCTGATGCAATGAACGAGGGGAGGCAGATATGTCCGACGAAAGAGAAGTTCCATGCGTTTCGGCGCAGATACTTGAAGAAGTAAAGCTTTATCTGGAGAAGTACTACGAGGAACCGGAAGAGTTATTGCATGGCGCCTGTCCTGAACCCGAAGGGATCACTCTTGAAGAGGACGCATACCCGGAAGAAGCTTTTGAAGCGGCTGACAAAGAATGCGTATCATTTGATGTTGAAGAGACTCCCCGTGAGAAAAGAAAAAAACCCGGTCTGTTTGCAGCAAGAAAGACCGGTGCCGCTAAGGAATCCGCTCCTGCCGAATCAGATGAAGCCTATATGGGCGCAACGGCGAAAATTTCCGGATCCGCGAACGCTATGCAGATGTCTGCTTCTGATATGAAGCCGATGGCTTTTGCCTCTATGGCCACAGCTGATTCAGCACCTGCATTTAAGCCGGGGCGAAAGCTCGATGATGTCATCGGTGATCTGGATAAGTCATTCATGGAGATGGTTTGGGGATTTGCCGACAGGAAGGGCATCACCGAGCCCGAACTTCAGAAGAAAGCAGGCATAGACAGAAAGGCATATTCAAAGCTTAAATGCGGAACCACCAAGAATCCGAGTAAATCTACGGCACTTGCGATCGCAATCGCGCTTGAACTGAACCTGGATGATACGAAGGATCTTCTTTCAAGAGCGGGACTTGCGCTTTCACCGTGCAGCAGGCAGGATCTGATAGTCCGTTACTTCATAGAGAAGGAAAGTTATGACATGTTCGTCATAAATTATACGCTGGACGAATACGGAGAGCCGCCTCTCGGATCGCATTAAAACCGCATAATAAATATTTCTTTTCGGACCCGGAAAATGTCGCCTGACGGTAGACCAATCCGGGTCCGTTTTTTATTAGTATTACCTCAGAAACAATAAAGCACCGGACAGATCCCGGTCCGGCAAACAAACCAAAGCCGCTCGGGCGGCAGAAAAGAGGTAAATACTATGAGAGAAAATTTAACCGAGCTTGTATTCATTCTTGACAGAAGCGGATCGATGGGCGGACTTGAAAGCGACACCATAGGCGGATTCAATTCCATGATCTCCAAGCAGAAAAAGGAAGACGGTGAGGCATACGTATCAACCGTGCTGTTCGATGATAAGGTCGAGACCATTCACGACAGGGTAGAGCTTAAGAAAGTAAAGAAGCTCACCGACGAAGAGTATTATGTCAGAGGCTGCACCGCACTCCTTGATGCCGTGGGCGAGACGATAGACCGAATATCGAATATCCACAAGTATGCACGTGAAGAGGACCGTCCGGAAAAGACTCTCTTCATCATCACCACCGACGGACTTGAAAATGCCAGCAGGCGTTACAGCTTTAAGGATATCAAGCGCCTGGTCGAGCAGAAGAAGGAGAAGGATCACTGGGAGTTCATTTTCCTCGGCGCCAATATCGATGCGATCGAGACCGCGGGGAATATGGGTATCTCACGTGAGATGGCTGCGGATTACTGCTGCGATGAAGCCGGAATAGCACTCAATTACGATGTCCTCGGCAAGGTGGTATCAAAGGCGAGAAAGTGCAAGGGTGCCGCTATGAGTGCGGCATTTGGGGGAGGCGCATGGAAAGCTGATATTGAGAGCGGTTACGAAGCCAGAAAAGCATAAAAATTGCAATAACCGGTGCAAATCACCTCTGTTATGGGATATAATCCATTACAGAGGTGATTTTGTATGGGATTATTTAAGACAAAGTACGAAAGAGAGCTGGATATGATCATAACGAGACTCGAAATGAACATGTCCAACAATTACAAGGACAATGCCCAGATGAACCTGAAAGAACTTGAGGAAGCGTTTGCAGGTATGAAGGAAGCGGGACAGATCAAAGGGGCAAGTGCGGAAAAATATGATAAGATCATAGGCGGGTATATTGAAAAGCTGAAAGGCTATTCACATAAG
>JAFWUY010000044.1 GCA_017524035.1 Lachnospiraceae bacterium
CTCCCACGAAGACATTGACCAGAATGGCCGCAGAGCCTCCGACTGCCGCAAGGGCTTCTTTACCAACAAAACGGCCGACGATGATGGAATCCGCCGTATTATAGAGAAGCTGGAAAAAAGTACCGAACATAAGAGGAAGGAAAAACAGCATCATTTCCTTCCCGATCTTTCCCTCCGTTATGGGGTTTATAGCAGTGTTTTCTTTTTGCAAAGCTGTATTAGTCATAGAAGACATATTATTACGGAAAAACTTTATTGTCGATAAAAAATTGGTTAACAATGTATAAACAAAAGCAGGAAACCGTTATGGAGTTGTAAAGTACAGCCCCTGGTGCTATTATTTTGAATGATGCGTATATAGGATTGACGCGGTTTTAAACACTTATATATAACAAGGAGACATATCATGAGTAAGAATTTTGCTGATCTGCTTGCAAAGGTCAAGGGCCTCGACAAGCAAAAACTGGCAGTTGCCGTAGCACAGGACAAGCCCGTGCTTGAAGCTGTAAGAGAAGCACACAGAATGGGCATTATCGATGCCATTCTTGTAGGTGACGAGGATCAGATCCGTTCTATCGGAGCCGAGCTTGATATGAGACTTGATGAATATGAGATCGTTGATGTCAAGGATCCCATGGAAGCTGCTCTCAAGGCTGTAAGCTTTGTTCATGAGGGAAAAGCGGACATGTACATGAAGGGACTTGTTGACACCAAGACCTTCCTTAAGAGCGTTCTTGATAAAGAAGTAGGACTTCGTACCGGAAAGCCTCTTTCACACGTATGCGTATTCGAGCTTCCCGGAATCGACAGACTTCTTTTCCTTACCGACGTTGCATTCATGCCTTATCCCACTCTTGAGGACAAGGTTGCAATCATCGACTATACCGTAGAAGTTGCCAATGCCTGCGGAGTAGAGAATCCCAAGGTTGCACCTCTTGCAGCTGTTGAGGTTGTTAACCCCAAGATGCCCGTTACCGTTGAAGCTGATGAGCTTCGCAAGATGAACGAGGAAGGCAAGATCAAGGGATGCATAGTTGACGGACCTCTTTCACTCGACATCGCTCTTTACAAGGAAGCAGCAGAGGAAAAGAAAGCGACCGACCGTCCCTGCGCAGCAAGCGCCGATATCCTTCTTTTCCCCGATATCCACGCAGGAAACCTTGTTTATAAGTCGATCGTTCACATGGTGCCCGGTGCAAAGAACGGAAACATCCTTACCGGAACCCAGGCTCCCGTTATCCTTACTTCAAGATCCGATACCAAGGAAGTAAAGGTCAACTCCATCGCTCTGGCAGCAGTCGTTTCAGATCAGATGAAAAAGCTTAATAAATAAGGAGAAAAAACATGGCACTTAAATCTCTTATCATCAATCCCGGATCAACCTCAACAAAGGTAGGTATCTTCGAGGACGAGACCTGTGTGGTTGACGAGACACTCCGTCACTCTACCGAAGAGATCTCCAAGTATGATTCAATAATCGCCCAGAAGGATTTCAGAAAGAACATCATTCTTGACTTCCTTAAGAACAGCGGCATCGATGTCAACTCATTCGATTTCATCGTTGGAAGAGGCGGACTCTTAAAGCCCATCCCCGGCGGAACCTATGAGGTTACCGATGCGGTGGTAAAGGACCTTGAGATCGGTGTTCAGGGTCAGCATGCATCCAACCTCGGCGGTATCCTTGCAAAGGAGATCGCAGACGGAATCGGAAAGAAGGCATTCATCGTTGATCCCGTTGTAGTAGACGAGCTCTGTGATGTTGCACGTATCTCCGGTATGCCCGAGTGCCCCAGAACCTCCATCTTCCATCCTCTTAACCAGAAGGCAGTCGCAAGACGTTATGCCAAGTCTGTAGGAAAGAAGTACGAGGATCTCAGACTTGTTGTAGCACACCTCGGCGGCGGTGTTTCCGTAGGTGCTCACGAGTACGGCAAGATCATTGATGTTTACAGCGCATTCGAAGGCGACGGCGCACTTTCACCCGAAAGATGCGGCGGACTTCCCACCGGAAAGCTCATCAGACTCTGCTACTCCGGAAAGTATTCCGAGAAGGAGATGCTCAAGAAGGCTACCGGACAGGGCGGATTCAACGCTTACCTGGGAACCAACGATGCAAGAGAAGTAATGAAGAGAATGGACGAAGGCGATGAGCAGGCCAGGATCGTTATGGAAGCATTCATCTTCCAGGTATGCAAGGACATCGGTGCAGAGTCAACCGTTCTTAAAGGAGATGTAGACCAGATCATCATCACCGGCGGCATCGCTTATAACGAGAGAGTTACCAAAGCGATGATCGAGAGAGTCGGCAAGATCGCTCCCGTAACCGTTTATCCCGGAGAGGATGAGCTTCTCGCACTCGCACAGGGCGGACTCAGAGTCATGAACGGAGAAGAGGAAGCCAAAGTTTACGCATAAATGAATAAGGAGGAAAGCTGATGATAAGTTGTCCTAAATGCAAAGAACTGCTTGCTGAAGATATCAGGATCTGTCCTTTTTGTCGTCACGAGATAACTGATCATGAACGTGTACTCATTAATAAAGCATTAAGCGAAGAGCGCAGGAAAGCAAGTTCCGAAGAGGAAAGGCTGATCAACGACCGCGGTGCGAAAAGAATGCTCTGGCTGGCAATCACAGTGGGATTTATTATTCTCATGTTCATTCTTATGATGGTATTCTGTACATCACCGCTTATACATCAGCCGTATGCCGATAATGTGTGTAAGGGCATCATTGCGGTGACCGGATTCGGCGGAATGCTCTCATCAGCTCTCTGGGTGTTCACACCGATAAGCCGTTGCCCGCATTGCAACAGTTATCTTTTCCATCCTTTCGGAAGCTACTGTCACCGGTGCGGCGGAAGAATCTGAAATTTACGTAAATACATTTAAGGCAGGTCCCATGGACCTGCCTTTTTCATATATAAAAACTTTTCATTTTCCTTTAAGACCGGCTGCTCATGATCAGAAAGGATACATTTCGGTTCCGCTGTCTGATCCGTTGTACCAACACTGGTAAACTCCCACCATGAAATAAAGATCAAGAGATATGGGCCTGTAATTGAGCTGTTCATCGGAATCGGGTTTTTGATGCCATTGTGCTGTTCTTGATCCGTTTTCATAGACGGCATATGAGATGATATTCTCATTATCGCTTGTTCTCAAGGTGCATATGCCATCCATCAGTCCGTTTTTGGCACTTCCGTCGTAGTCCATCATTCTGACATCATCTCCGGCGTTTAGATGGTAGACAGCTACTTCATGTCTGTGGAACGATCCTTCAAAAATGCCGTTTTCACATTCTCCGGTCAGGAAACTGAATCCGCTCCACTGCTCTCCGCCGTTTGAAACGGATGTACCGTATCCTTCTCCTTTATCGGGGATCAGCCATACATTTATGTATTTATATGAGTCAGAGTAGGAATGCGGAATTACAACGCATCTGTATTCTCCGTACAGGAATCTGTATGTATCCGGAGAATCGCTTGCTTTGTCTATTCCGGTTTCAAGATATGCCTGTATGTATTCGATCTCGTCCTGATTGGCACCGTTATATCCGCATATAACTCCGATGCTCTCGAAATCTCCTTCCCGGCACAGATTTATGACCCTGTCCATATAATCGCTGAATTCATCGGTATAATCGTATCTGTAGTAGGCGTGGTGGATGACGCCGTCCACTACCGTTTCGGGGATGAACGGTACATCCGCGGGTGTTCCGTCTTCCACGGGAGTGCTTTCATCCTCATCCTCAGAGGCGTCGGAAAGTCTGTTTCTGAGCAGCTTTTCATCCCACCCGGTTTCGTCAATGACACTTTCAAGCAGGTCGGCGTCAGATAGGATCTCGGTCAGTGCATCAAACGGAAGCTCATACTCGGAGAATTCCTCTATGACCGTATCAATTCCTTCTTCCGTAATTATGACGGTAAGTTTTTCTCCGGCTTTTACTTTTTCTGTTTCGTCATCATCAGATCCCGGATTCGTTACCGTAACGGAAACCTTTCCGCTTGTCATATAAAGGACTTCGTTTCCGTTTTCATCGGTATCCACAAATCCCGATGTTCCTCTTATTCCTATGATCATTGTCGAAGCGGAGATCTCAAATGTTTCATCATCACCCAGAGGCTTTTCTATATTGAAAAAGAGAGAGCCCTCCGAAAGCTCCAAAGCGAGCTTTTTTCCTTTTCCGCGGAAAAGAGCACTGCTGAGTTCCATAAGTGTGACTGTCCTGTCCTCATCAAGGAGAACTCTGGCCCTGCTTTCCTCGTAGGTGGACAGGGTATTTCCGTCACTGAGTCTTTTGTCCTCGGATACGGGGATGTCTTTTCCCGCTTTGTCGGTAAGGCTTATTTCACCCGTATAGTCTGACAGCCTTATCGTCACAGCACTCATTTTATCCGCCGCGATCATAATGAGCAGAACGCACAAAATGACCGCAAGAACCGCTGCAATGACCGAAAGTAATATTATAATTATTTTGCTGCTTTTCGTTTTGTTCAAAATGCATTTCTCCCCTGCGCGATCCGTGTGCCGGATCGTCATATCGGTATTATACAACAAATGCGGGACCGCCAGGTATTCATTAAGGCTTTCTTAAGGTTGCTCCGTAAGCCTTGTTACGTGCGATTCCTATGCTAATATGGTAATCGTAATTGATCTGCACATTTATGAGCGGAGAGACTTGAGTTTTACCAGAGGAAATACACATGAAAAGAAAACTGCTTAAATACCTTTTTATAGGTTTGACCGTTTTGACCTTTGCCGGCTGCGGGCTTTCCACAAATGAGTCTCAGGAGTCCGGTGAGGATGTCGTCGAAGAGGATGAAGATGTCGAAGATGAAGACGAAGGGGACGACGATGACGGGGATGAGGAAGTGATTGCGGAGAAAACTTCCGAATCGAAGATAATCCTTTCACGCGATACGACTTCGGACATTTTCTATGTCGTCTCCGAAAGCGGTGAAAACATAGAGCAGTTCACCCGTAATGATCTTGCCGAGAATATCTCCGCATCCGACAGCAGGCTTTACCGCGTAAATGCGGAAGAGCAGTATTTACAGAGCGCACTTGCATGCGAAGGAGGCGGATTCTTTTTCTTCAAGGATGCCAATTATTCCGATGAGACCGGAGAATACATTTATCTTGTGTATGCGGTGAGCGCCGATGATCATAAGCTCTATCCCATCTGGGAAGACCGCGAGAACCACTATATTGAGGCCTGCGATTATTTCGACGGATGCCTGTATGTGGATTATAATCTCGGATATGACTACGATTCTGACAAAACACTCGGCGTAAAGGAAGTATGTTACGAATACGATCCTTCATCCGATTCCTTCGTGGAGAAAGAATCCGAATATGCATCCGTTATTGAAGAGATCAATTCAAAGAGCATAAGGATCCTCGGATCAAGATGTGCGGGCTGGGACAATGTCGACTGCTATACACGCGACTTTAAGGAATGCGGATATGTACTCGCAAACATGGGCAACGGATATGCGGTGATCAACGAAAAGGGCATTTCCCTGGATGTTCAGGGAACGGAGGATGTGTACATTTCATTCTATGCTCCGGGCTACATCTTCTATGATGACAGCAATTATGACGGGAGCAGAGCGAACGTATATGTATATGACATTGCCGCAGGAAGTGCGAAGACGATCGCATCCGATGTTGAAAGCACCGTTTTCCTCGGAAGAGACGGTTCTAAAATGTATTACCTTACCGGCAGCTATGAAGAATACGGCATAGCGCATAACCGTATCTACGCATATGATACGGAAAACGGTGAAAACAAGCTTGTTTATGAAGCGAAGAGCGTTCCCGGAGTAAGCCTGGCTTATCCCGGCGCCGAGGGCTTCAGGGTATGTAACGACAGGATCTATATGGTCGGTTTTGAAGACGGTGATCTCAAGTGGTTCAGCGCGGATGTATCCGGCGGAAAAGCCGAGTTTGAAGATATATACTGTCTTGACCGGCATGTAGATCTGTTCGATTACGGAACCGTGGAATATGCATCATATTCATATGCATGTCCGAAATGCGGAACGATACTCAACCAAAGATATGCCGAATGCTTTGTGCTTGATGACAAGTATTCCGAAAATGCGGATATCATCAATCAGTATATGTATGAGAATCTCGAGACATTTGTAGAAGATAATTTCCTTGATTCTTCCGATTATTACGAGACCGAATGTGCGGATCATCAGGCTAATCCCAGGTGGTACCGTGTGACCGATGACTGGACGGTTTCCAAAGTCGGAATCATTGACGATAAGTATCTTACCGTTGATATGGGCGGATACTGGTACGGCGGCGGTGCTCACGGTTATCCTTCCAGAAATCAGTATCTGTTCGATCTTGAGACCGGTGAAGAGAAGTCCATCATAGATTTCTATACCGGCACCGAGAAACAGTTCAAGGAACTTGTTGCGGAGAAGACCAGGGACTATTATCTGAGTCTTGGTGAATATGAGAATCCTTTCTACACGGATGATGAAGATGTTATCTATTCCGATGCATACGATAATGTATACCTTGATGACGGTAATATCGAATATCTGGAAGACGGAATAATCTATTTCTATCCTCCTTATCTGATGGGACCCTATGCTGCGGGATATATCGATATATTCATCCCATACAGTGAGCTGCTCGGAAGAGCAAACCTGTAACCTTTGCAGATCCGGCTTAAATAAGCCCGGTTTATATATATTGCAGATCGCTTGAGAGAAGACGGAGCCGAAACGGCTTCGTCTTCTTTTTGCGCATTTTCGACTGACGGTCGAAAATTGTCTTGACATATTTAAAACGATACGGTAACATAAACCCGACCGATAGTCGAAAAGCAATAACCCGAGACCATAAAATGCAATAACCCGAGATGTTCAGACTCAAAACCCGGGATAATCTGCCCCGAAAACAGGCATTAAACCGGCACATTATGCAGCACATAAAAGCATCGGAGACATATACATGAGAAAAGGTGAAAAAAGAAAACAGGAGCTTCTTACGATCGCATACAGAATGTTTATCACGCGCGGATATGAGAACACCTCCGTGGATGACATCATTGAGGAAGCAGGCATTGCAAAGGGCACCTACTATTACTATTTCGAGAGCAAGGAACAGACTCTCGAGGAAGTCATAGATATGATGATAAAAGCTGAGACCGAGGCCGCAAAGCAGATACTGTCCGCATCGATCCCGGTGCCTCAGAAGATCGCCGCCATCATCTCATCATTCAGACCCTCGCCCGAAGAGCAGTCCATAGAGGGCGCACTTATGCAGACCGAGAATACCCTTATGCATGACAAGACCAAGGAAAAGCTCTATGCGGCGGCGGTGCCGCTTTTGACCGAGGTTGTAAAGGAAGGCATAAAGGAAGGGATCTTTTCATGCAATAACATTCCGGAACGTGTAAGAATGCTGCTCGTGGTGAGCGGCGATATTTTCGATGAAGGAAGATTTACAGGGCGTGACGTCGATGTGTTCATAGACATGACGGAAAAACTCCTCGGTGCTGAGGCAGGGACAATGGATTTTGTAAGAGGACTTATCAGAAAGCAAAAAAGAAAATGAAAACCAAAAGCAATTTTCCAAAGTTTCTGCTCCTTTGGTCCGGGGAACTGATCTCCTCTGTCGGAGGCGGCCTTACGAGCTTCGGACTCGGAGTTTACATATTTCAAAAGACGGGAAGTGCGGCGAGCATGGCACTGGTCACGCTTCTGGGTTTTCTCCCGACATTGCTTTTGTCGGTTCCTGCGGGAGTTCTCGCCGACCGTTATGACAGAAGGCTTCTGATGATGTTCGGAGACGGGTGCTCCGCACTCGGTGTGGTCTTCATACTGCTGTGCATGATCGGGGGAGAAGCGTCGCTTTTACAGATATGTATCGGAGTGTCGGTGAGTGCGATATTTTCCGCACTGCTCGAACCTTCTTTCAGGGCGACCATTACGGATATTCTCTCCGAGGATGAGTACTCGAAAGCGAGCGGACTCGTATCCCTTGCCGGAAGCGCGAGATACCTGTTTTCTCCGGTGATCGCAGGATTTCTTCTTGCCGTGAGCGATGTCAAGCTGTTGCTTGCGATCGATATCTGTACATTCATTCTGACTGTGATAAGTGCCGCTGTTGTAAGAAAAGGTCTAGGCAGCAGGGAAGCCGGAGAGAAGGAGACGTTCCTTTCAAGCCTTAAGAGCGGATGGGATATCCTCTGCGAAAAGAAAGGAATTCTTAAGCTTGTACTCATATCATCCGCAATCACTCTTTTTATGGGAGCGTTCCAGATCCTTGCGGAGCCTCTGATCCTTTCGTTTTCAAGTGCGAAGATTCTCGGTATTGCGGAAACCGTATGCGCCTGCGGGATGCTTGCAAGCGGAATGGTTCTCGGCTTGAAGGGAATCGGGAAAAATTACGTAAGGATACTCAGTCTGTCTCTTGCACTGTCCGGAGTGTTCATGCTCGGCTTCGGACTGTTTGAGAATATATTTATCATCTGTATTTTCGGGTTTTTGTTTTTCGCTGCACTTCCGTTTGCCAATAACTGTCTGGATTATCTGATGCGCACGAATATTCCGGCTAAAGCTCAGGGAAGGGCATGGGGACTGATAGGCTTTCTTTCACAGCTTGGATATGTTGTCGCGTATGCCGTATCGGGTGCGGCAGCCGACGTGCTGGGAAAGGTGAGCGGACGCGGTGTCGGAAGGGGAGCGGCTGCGGTAGTGCTGATCGCAGGAATCTGTCTCGCCATGGTCTCGGCATCAATACCGCTGTCCGGCAGTATCAGGGAACTGGAAACAAAGGAAAAACAAGGAGAATGAAAATGAACACCACAGATATGGAAAACAAGTCATATAAATACAGACCGGTACTCTTTTTTGCATTGGCGTATCTGTTCACATGGATATTCTGGATCCCTGCGACGGTGCTTCCGGAGAATGCCGGTGCGCTTTTCATGCTTATGGGGCTTCTTGCTCCCGCAGTCGTATCAACGGTATTCGTACTCGTATCGGGCAACGATCTTCTAAAGAAGGATCTGAAGATAAAGCTCATCGGATTATACAAGGTTAAGTGGAAGAATGTCCTTATAGCGATCGTACAGTTTGCCGGGATCATAGTTGCCAGCATACTGCTCTCACTCCTTTTCGGACAGCCCATAAGCCAGTTTTCGTTTACCGATGATTTTTCGTTCACAGGTGTCGGGGTTGCGGGGGCCCTGCTTACCGTGACACTGGCGTCCATCATAGAGGAAGTGGGCTGGAAGGGATATTGTGAGGATTCGATAGGCGCATATATGGACTGGTTCCGGGAGTCACTGCTTTTCGGGACATTATGGTCATTCTGGCATCTGCCGCTTCTTTTCATCAAGGGAACCTATCAGGCGGGGCTTATGGTCAGTCCCCTGTATGTTGTCAATTTCTTCGTCAGCGGAATACCTCTCGGCTTTATCATCACATGGGTATATCTTGCAAGCGACCGTTCGATTCTTGCGTGTATGATCTATCATCTGTTTGTGAATTTCATGCAGGAAAAGATTGCAATGACGCCCGAGACAAAATGTGTGGAAACACTGGTCGTCACTGCGGTAGCCGCTTATCTTGTCATCAGGAACAGAGATATGTTCTTTGAAACAAGGCATGTCGGAAAACTGCTGGAAACAAGGTACGGAGATGACCGGACCTCGGCGGGGCGGGAATAAAACGAGTGGGATATACCGGCGCGGATAATACCAAAAAGGCAGGTCATGCGACCTGCCTTTTGTTTATTGTTCCGGTATTATGTTCGGTGCCTTCTTGCCTTTTGCCGTAACGGCTTCGTTGATCTTGAGCATGATCTGGAGCTTTACGTAATCGGAGATCTCCTTGGATTTCATGTTCTTGTAATCGTCGTAATAAAGCGGTTTTAAGTAGTGGACCTGTGTTGTTATCTTCTTTAGGATATTGATCCCGAATGCCCTGTAGGAATCGACTATGGCCACGGGAACGATCGGGCTCTTTGCCATCATGGCTGCTTTGAACGCACCGGGAAGGAATTCCTGAACTGTATTCCTGTTATGATAGTACCCGCCTTCGGGGAAGATGATGTAGATCCTTCCGTTCTTAACCTCGTCGGCAACGGCTTTTATACTCTTTACCTGGGAACGGAGATCGGATTTGTTGAGCCTGCATCCGTCGAGGATGTCTACCATCTCATCCGCAAGGGGCATCTTGGATCTGACCTCATCCATTACCACCGTGCAGGGTCTTTCATGCGAATACATGATGCCGAGCGTATCGAACTTGCCCTGGTGATTGGGGAACATTACGTATCCGCCTTCCTTGGGAAGATTCTCCGTTCCCGTGAACTTGGTCCTGATGCGTCCGTTTATCATCGTCTGCTTCATCATTCTCTTGATGAAAGCATATCTTTCCTCGATGGGAAATGAATCCTTGTGCTTCAGGATGTATCTGGACTTTATCATGAAATATATGATCCAGGGTATGGATACCAATATTGTTAAATAAAATCTGAGCATTTTTACTCCGGCGCCGCCCGGGTGCGGCGGCTCAAAAGTTGACGATAAATTCGGTAAATATTACAATTAATCGGTATGATTTTAACATAGTGGAATATAGTATTCAAAACCTTATGATACGTGCCGTTATATTTGATCTGGACGGAACCGTCCTGGACACCGAAAAATATTACAGAAGATGCTGGCCCGCGGCCTGTGCGCACTTTGGTTTCAACATGACCGAAGAGATGTATCTGCAGCTCAGAAGCCTCGGCCGTCCCTTTGCATATGACAGGTTCAGGGAGTGGTTCGGAGAATCCTTCGATTATGATGAGGTCAGGGCATACAGAAAGCTTCTTTACGAAGATATCGTGAAAAAGGAAGGAATTCAGGTAAAGCCCGGAGCCGTTGAGGCGCTTGACTGGCTGAAAGAACACGGGATCCTGAGGGCAGTGGCGACAGCTACCGATATGGAAAGGACCATGAGGTATCTCGGAAGCCTGGGGCTTGATTCGCATTTCGACAAGATATGTTCGGCTGCCGACTGCAGGTTCGGAAAGCCCGCTCCCGATGTGTACGAGAAGGCATACAAAACCCTCGGCTTTTCACCCGATGAATGCCTGGCTGTTGAGGATGCTCCGAACGGTATCATGTCCGCATATAAAGCGGGACTCAAAGTGGTATTCGTACCCGACCAGACAAAGGAGGAACCGGAAGTGGCATCCTGTATATACAGGACAATTCCTTCATTACATGAACTTCCGGGAGTAATCACAGGATGAAAAAATTCGATCTCCGGTCATGGGCCGGATATGAGACATTTAAGTCAGATAAAAAAGAATTCATAAAAAATGTGATAATGGTCGTATGTGGCGTTCTGTGCATGGGGATCACGCTTGCCTTCCTTCTCGAGACGGATCTCGGAACGGACCCTTACACTTATATGAACGTCAATGTTGCAAATACCCTCGGGCTGACTCTCGGCAACTGGCAGTTTGCACTTAACCTGGTGATGTTCATCGTAGTCATACTCATCACGGGCATCAGACAGATAGGGCCCGGCTCCGTTGCTAATATGATCCTTGTCGGATATACGGTTGACTTTACAGGATGGATCATCGGTAATGTTTTTCCCGAAGGCTTTTTCATGGGACCCGTTTCAAGACCTGTGACTTTCATCCTCGCTCTTGCGGGATTCCTCATAAGTGCGGCTGTCTACATGAATTCACGTATGGGCCTTTCGCCTTACGACGGACTCGGAAAGATAATCTGCGATGCTTTCAGGAAGATCCCCTTCTTTATCATAAGGATCGTTTACGACCTGCTCGCCGTCCTGATAGGATTCCTTCTCGGAGGAAAGCTCTATATCGGAACCATACTGATGGCACTGTTTCTCGGCCCCGCGATCACGTGCGTGGGTAAGTTCATGAATAAATATATTTTCAAAAAATCGGAGAACTGATATGAAACTCTGGGAAATGAGATACGGAGACGAACCTGTAAGCGGCAGGATGTTCGCACTCAGGTTCATGAAAAAGATCCATATAGTGATCATCACTGTGATACTCGCGGCAGCGGCGGTATGTGCGCTGCATCTTGTTTACAGACTCAGTCAGGTCAGGATGTATATGACCGAAGCTGATGTATATCTCGAGTATATTCCCGAGGCGGGTTCGAATGAACTCATCTATTTCAATAAGTACACCTGGGAGCAGATGTCGAAGGATTCTGCGGTGATAGGCGAGATCCTTCTCGCGGATCCCGGACTTGATGCGGATACGGTAAGGGAATCCTTCCTTGCGACTCTTGATTCGGACGTCAAGGTCCTGACGTTACGTGTCCAGAATCCCGATCCCGCTATGAGCGAAAGGATAATGAAAGCTTCGCTTGCCGGAATCGATGCATATGCATGCAGTCTTCCCGAGATTCTTTCGACAAGGGTTATCGGTGAGCCGGATTCGGCAAAGCTTGTTCCTCCCGATATCAGGGTTCTTCGTGCAGTGATCCTCGGAGCATTCTTCGGACTGTTTTTCTCGGTGCTTTACGTTTCGTGCAGTGTGCTTTCCGATGACCGTATCATTCTTCCCGAAACGATAGAAAAAAGATATCATCTTCCCGCGGCAGGAACGCTTACAAGCGCAAATCTTTCCGAGAGCCTTGAGGACCTTTCCGGAGACGAGGGCTTTACGGTTGCGTCGGCTCTCCCCGAAGAAAGGATCTCCGCTGTCATAGATGAACTGAAGAAAGCGGGTGCAAAACCCGAAAGTGCTTTTCTCGGTCTTTCCGACACCGAGAGTAAGGGGCTTATCGAAACGATCGGGAAATGTGACAAGCCTGTCGTTTACATTTTCAGTTCGAAGGAAGATGTCAGGAAGGATGAGAGGGCTCTTTCACTTCTGAGCAAGTGCGGCAAAGAACCCATGTGTGCCGTTCTTGCGGATTCGGATGACGGACTGATCAGGGCATATTACGCAGGCAAAAGATCAAGATTTGCGGATGACGCTAAGAATAAGAAATGATAACCTACGGACTCTTCCTGTATATCATTCTTACCGCGGTTGTTGTATTTCTGGCATTCGGAATAGGAACCGTAAGCGGGAAGGATGTACAGGCGAAAAATCCATACACGTCGAGACTTACCGCAAGAAACCGCGTCATTGCTCTTGCGATATTCATTCTGTTGTCCGCGGTATCCGTATGCAGGATCGCCGTCGGAAACGATTACTGGGTGTATCGCGACAACTTCAATCTCATCGCACAGGACAGACATGTCAGCTATGAGATCGGTTTCAGATATGTGGTAAAATTCCTACAGTGGTTCCTGGCCCACGACAATTATCTTCCGATATTTGCGTTCTTTTCGCTCGTGACGGTTTTCCTTATGGTCAAATCCATATATGACCAGAGCGAGTGGTTTGTCTTTTCTCTTTTCATCTTCATGACAGCGGGCTACTACTTCGGAAGCCTGAACAATGTCAGGTATTATCTCGCCCTTTCCGCAGCAATGTATTCGATCAAG
>JAFWUY010000045.1 GCA_017524035.1 Lachnospiraceae bacterium
ATCAGAAGCTTCAGGGAGATCCTCGAAGGAAAGCATGACGATATTCCCGAGAGCTATTTCCTCAGCAAGGGTTCCATCGATGACGTAGTGGCTGCTTACAACGCAAAGTAATTAGGAGATCATCAGTCTCATGGCAAAATTCAAACTCAGGATCGTCACACCCGAAAGAGTCTTCTATGAGGGCGAGGCGGACATGGTAGAAATGAATACGACAGAGGGCCAGATCGGATGCTATCCCGGACATATTCCTCTTACGGTAATCTGTAAGCCGGGAATCCTCACCATCCACGAAGGCGATGAGATCAAGACCGCCGCTCTTCACGGTGGATTCGCGGAGATACTCCCCGATTCGTTCAATGTTCTCGCCGAGGCCGTCGAGTGGCCCGATGAGATCGATGAAGAGAGAGCAAAGGCTGCAATGGAAAGAGCCAAAAAGAGACTCGAGAGCAAAACGGACGATGTTGATATGTCCCGCGAGGAGATGGCTCTTCAGAGAGCTATCACCAGAATAAATGCTCTTAAGTGAGAAATAGTTAACGTCATCGGCAGTTTCGTTTACTATTAGTCAGGTCGTTTAAATAGTATGATAAAAGTCCGCGGTCTGCATGCATAGACCGCGGCTTTATTTTAATCTATAATATCCGTGTCATGAAAAAAATACTCATCAGGGCTCTGGTCTACATACTGGTATTTGTTACCGCTGTACTCGTATTCGGAAAATTCATGAGCCGCAAACAGGTGAATATGCTTGTCAATATGGACCCGGCCTCCCAGCCGGTCATTTACATGTCCATAGGAGACATCAGATACAATATGCTCCTCGGTTACCGCAATCCGAGGAATATTTCCTATGACAGGGATACCCTTACATATATTGATGATTCCAGAAGTGTTCCCATTACGATCGATACCTTCGGAAGTAAGGTATCGCAGGCCGGATTCGAACTCAGGAATATCGAGGACGGAAGACTTATCGAAGAGGGTACGACGGACCTTATCATAAACAATATCGGAAACCTTAAGGGCAAGATAGAGCTTAAGGACCTGATAACGGACGGTGCCGAGTATTCTCTCGAGATAATACTTTCGATGGAAGACGGAAGGCAGATCTATTACTATACCCGGATCGTAAAGGGTGATAACGATCTTGCGTATGACAAGATTGCATATGCCAAGTATTTTCATGACTGTCTCTTCGACAGGAAGACTGCCGAGAGTATAAAGAAGCATCTGGAGACCAACTCCTCGCTGAATGACAATTCCACATTCGCTTATGTCGATATTCATTCTTCCTTTTCACAGATAACCTACGGAGAACTTGTGGTTACTCCTTACGGGGATGCATGCATCTATCTGAAAGAGGACAACGGAAGCGATGCCCTGATATACACGGATTACATGCTCAGAAGCGGCTACGGTAATTCGCTCACCGCCTATAAGGCTCACGAAGAGATAAGGGTAAGGTACACGACGAAGGCAGTCTACATCCTTTCCTACAGCAGAACGATGGAGGAGATTGCCAATCCCTCCGATATGTGCGTCAATGATAAGATCATTCTCGGAATTGCGGATGAACATCCCGAGATGATGGAGAGTCCCGACGGAAAATGTGTAGCCTTTGTTTCGGGCGGAAGGCTCTTTATGTATAACGGAAATGCCGCAAAGCTTGCCTGCGCATACAGCTTCTACGATTACGGTGTATTTGATGTAAGGAATATCAACGACTGTCACGACATCAGGATCCTGGATCTTGATGACGACGGAAACATGGTATTCGCGGTATACGGATATATGAACAGGGGATCACATGAGGGTGATGTCGGAATAACCTTCTATTCATATGAAGATGCGATCAATACCATGAAAGAGATCCTCTATATTCCGTATGACAAATCTGCGGAAATACTCATGGAGGAGATGGGAAGACTCCTGTATATGAACGATGCGGGCCACATCTATATGACCATGGAGAACATCGTATTCAGGATAGAACCCGATGAAAAAACCATCAGGCAGACAGGAATGTACTGGTCGGGTGATGCGCTTCAGACCAGTGACGATCAGAGACTGATAGTCACAATGGGAAATGATAGTAATGTCGCTATGTCCGAACTGACCGTTACCGATCTTGAGACCGAGGATTCGGTCAAGGTAAGTGCGGGTCCCGGCGAGTATATCAGATTCCTCGGCTTCAGGGGCGAGGATATGATCTACGGTGTTGCAAGACAGGGAGATGTACAGACCGAGACAAGCGGAAACCTTCTTTTCCCGATGTACAGGATCTGTATATGCGACGGAACCGGTAAGCTTCTTAAATTCTATGAAAAAGAAGGCTTTTATGTTTCCGATGTCGAGATAGAGGATAACCGCATTCTCCTTACCAGGCTGAGCGGAGGTCCCGGAGAGTACAAGGCCGCAAACGGAGACAACATCGCATTCAGCAGGGAAGACGAGACAGGAAGGAATATCGTGTCCGTTGCGGTCATCGAGAAATTCGAAAGATATGTCCAGATACAGACGGCTTCGAATATAAAAGTAGAGTCCCTTAAGGTGACGACACCCGGGGAGATCGCCGAAGAGAGCGTGGTGCTTGAACCCGAGTTTTCCGAAAACGTGGACAGATTCTATGTCTACGGTGCTTCGGGAATATGCGGCATCTACATAACCGAATCGGCTGCCGTGGAAGCTGCATGGGAAATAGGTGGAACGGCGGTTGAGGAAAACGGAAACGTCATCTGGAAATGGACTCCGAAGAAGACCGTAAACCAGATTCTTGAGATAAAGGAAAACGGGATCGATGAAGGTGAGAATGCTCTCAGCGTATGCATGGATGTCATGCTCGGCTACGAAGGCATCATAAGGAATTCGGAGGTGCTTTTAAGGTCGGGAGATTCCGTGAGAGACATCCTTGCCGAGAACATGGATTCCGTGACCGTGCTCGACCTTACGGGATGTCCCTTCGACAGCATGTACTTCTACATAGACAATGACATTCCCGTCATGGCAATGCTCCAGGGCGGAGGTGCGGTCCTGATAACGGGACATAACGAGAAGGAACTTGTCATAATGGATCCCGCGACCGGAGAACTTTATAAGAAAGACATCACGAAGATGAAGGAACTCTTCGAAAATAACGGAAACCAGTTTATCACCTACGCTTATTCGGGTTCCGAAATATGGGCCGTAAAGACGGCGTAAACAGGTGAACATGGGGACGGTTCCCGCGTTCACCATAAAAGGAGAAAAATATGATCTGTCATAATTGCGGCACAAATATAGATATCAATACTGAGTTTTGCCCCGCCTGCGGAGCGAACCTTACAGAGGGAGACAAGGCTTCTGTTCAGACTGCCAAAAAGAACAGGATGCCTCTGATCATTGCGATGATTGCAGGCGGCCTGGTCGTACTTGCCGCTTTGAGCGGCATCATCTGGTTCACATCGCCTTCCCGGAGACTGCAGAATGCATTGGAAGGCGCAAACGGTAATGTCGAGGGCGGATATTATGACAGGGCGGAGCGCGGTTATGAACTTGCTCTTTCAATCGACAAAGGAAACCTTGAAGCCTACAAGGGACTTTTTGATGTCCTTATGGGCAGGGAAGATTACGATGATATAGAGGATCTGTATGATGATGCTTCCGACGCTCTTTCAAAGAGTGACTTCAAGGATTTCGACAAGTATGTCATCAAAGAACTTGAATCCGCAATGAAAAAGGCGGTCAAACACGAGGACTGGGAGCTTGGTATGGATATTCTGGAGGTTTACGTTGATCTGTGTGACGATCCGGATATGGACATAATCAATGATCTCGATCCTCTCAGCCATCCCTCATGGGATGCTCCTTCGGAGCCGGGCACTCCCGCAGAAGTGCAGGATGCGACCACACGCGATCAGCTGATCGATAAGTACGGAACCGGTTACGAAGAAAGACAGGTGATCCCCGACTTTACATTCTATGATGAGGACGGCAATTACCATTCGATCTCGGAATTCGAGGGAAAAGCAGTTTACATCAACTTCTTTACCACATGGTGCACATACTGCTTCTATGAGCTTCCGGATATGCATATCATTGCGGATGAATTCAAGGGTGATGCAGTGGTCATAATGATAGATCTGGATGAAGGCCCCGAGCTTGGAACGGAATATGCGTATGATTACGATGTTCAGCTGCCCATCTATTATGTGGACGGATGGGATCTTGAGGGCGGACTTTCGATAGATGCCGTTCCACTCAGCATAGTGATAGACAGATACGGCGTGGTTTACGGAAACCATCTTGGTCTGGCTGATTACGATTGGATGCATGATACCATGGAATTCGCGGTAAACAGCACTTACTGATCTTACGGAGAAACTGTATGAATGATCATAAACCCGCTCGTATTACGATCATAGGTCTTATCATCTTCTCCATAGCCCTGATCATTATGGGAATAGCCGGTGGCAGGGTAAGCGATACGCAGAAAAAAGGAAGCGGCATCTGCCTGGAGTGCATAGGCCTTGGATAAGAGAAGGAAAATTACACAATTCTTAATAACGCTTCTCTATAATCCGCATCTGAACAATTTTGTAAGCGGAAGGCTTCACACGGGAAAGTCAAAGGGAGTCTGCGTTCCGGGACTCAACTGCTATTCATGCCCAGCTGCGGCAGGCTCATGTCCTTTAGGTTCACTTCAGCAGACACTTGGTAATCTGAAGAAGGGCCTCAATACCTATGTCGTAGGAACGATCCTTTTGTTTGCGACTGTGCTGGGAAGGTTTGTATGCGGATGGCTCTGTCCTTTCGGGCTTATCCAGGAGCTTATCTACAGGATTCCCGTTCCGAAGTGCATGAAGAGATTTAAGGCTCTCGGATGGCTCAAGTACGCAGTGCTGGTCGTGCTCGTTATCCTGTTACCCGTTGTGACATACGTACAAAAAGGAATGGGATATCCCGCTTTCTGTAAGTTCATCTGCCCACAGGGAACCATAGGCGGTCTATTTCTTATACGCGCAAGCGAAACCCTCAGGGCTCAGGCCGGACTGATGTTCATGATAAAGATTGTGATACTGGCCGGCATCATAATCTGTTCTGCATTCATATTCAGACCGTTCTGCAGATTTATCTGTCCCCTGGGTGCGATATACGGACTGTTCAATAAGATCGCACTTGTCCGCATAAAACTCGATAAGGACGCATGTGTTGACTGCGGAACCTGTAAGAAGGTTTGTCCCATGCGCCTGGATCCCGTAAATGAATGCAACCATGCCGACTGCATCCGCTGCGGGAAATGCATTTCGGATTGCCCGGAGAAGGCTCTTTCTTTTACGGGAACGGAAATGCTTAAAAGAACCGGTAATACAAAAAAGGCAGCTTCGAAATAACGGAGCTGCCTTTGTCATGTGTTCCTGAATACAGATTATCCGAATATCTGCTTTCTTCTCGGATACAGCGCTGCGTAAAGGATAAGTCCCAGGACACCGCAGCTCAGGATCTCACCTATGCCTACAGTGAGCATGAAAAAGGGGATGGTTCCTTCGTAGCCGTATACATATGCAAGGACGAAGGGAACGATCAGTGTGTTTGCAAGGATGGGCGGAATGGGGGTGAGTATCGCAGAAGCTTTACCCGGCTTGAAAGTCCATTTTCCGTCTTTCTTCCTATGCGTGAGCAGGTAAGTTCCGGCTGCGCCGATGAGTGTAGCCAGCGATCCGAAGATGACGTCGAGAGGCATGCATCCGGTAAGGATATTGCTGATTATGCATCCTATGAAGAGTCCGGGGATGGCAGCAGGCGTAAATGCCGGCAGGATGGTCAGGGCTTCGGAGAATCTGACCTGGATGACACCGCTTGCAAGGTTAAGTGAGCCCGCAAGAACGGTAAGAACGGTGTACAGGGCCGCGATGATCGCTCCCTGCGTGAGAAACAGTACATTTTTCTTCATTTTTCTTTTCCTCTAGTTTTGTTTTAAGTCAGGAAGGTTTCGAACTGACTTTGGTCTGCCCTTGTAATAAATGGTATAATGTATTTATTAATGGGCACTAACAGCGATGATATCTTAAAAATCACTTTATGTCCACCGTTTTTTACATTTCCGCATAAGTATCATTATCTGACCCGGATTTATGCGGAATATATATAAGGAGCATTGAGATGAATATTTATATATCCGGAATATCGGGAACGGGACTGGGACCTCTTGCGCTTATGGCGCTCGATGCAGGTATTCATGTTACGGGATCGGACAGGGCCGAGGGTGCGATAACCGGAGAACTCCGCAGAAACGGGATAGATTTTTATATCGGCGATCAGGATGGGAAGTATCTTCGGAAGAAATTCGACGAAGAGGGTATAGACTGGTTTGTCTACACCTCGGCGCTTCCGGAGGATCATCCGGAGCTGCAGCTGGCCGGAAGGCTGGGTATTAAATGTTCCAAGCGTGATGAACTCACGGCTCATCTGGTTGATAAACTGGGACTTGAGATGATCGCTGTCGCGGGTACACACGGCAAGACCACCACGGTCAGCATGCTCACCTGGGCGGCACTCAGACTGGGACTTCCCGCGGCATACCTCGTCGGGACCACGATCAATTTTGCTCCTTCGGGTTCATACAAAAGAGGAGACAGATTCTTCCTTTACGAAGCTGATGAATATGACAGGAATTTCCTGAATTATCATCCCTCCCTTAGCGTGATCACTTTTGTTTCGTACGATCATCAGGATATCTATCCCACGGAAGCAGACTACAGAGCGGCTTTTGAGCAGTTTGAAGCTCAGAGCGGGCGGGTGATATTTGCGGAGCCCGGTGCGGCGCCGGACGATATGTCCTTCCTTGAGGGAAAAGATACCGAGATCATTGAAGATATCGATCCCCGTTTTACGCTTTCGGGTAAAGTCAAAAGGCGTGATGCAACGGCGGCACTGCACGCACTTAAGAAGATATGTGATGCATCCGATGAAGAGCTTATAGATATTCTGAATGCTTTTCCGGGTGTGGGACGCCGTTTTGAAAAACTGACCGATGGCATATATACGGACTATGCTCATCATCCCGAAGAGATCGAGGCGACCGTGGAGATTGCTTCCGAGGAAGCTTCAGTTCTGGGAAAGAAGGGTGTTGCGGTGATCTACCAGCCTCATCAGAATGCCAGACAGCATAAGGTGAAGGCAGGATATAAGAATGCTTTTCTGAAGGCGGATAAGATATACTGGCTACCCACCTATCTGGTCCGTGAGGATCCGGATCTGGCCGTTCTTTCTCCGGAAGAACTGATCGCTCAGCTTGTAAACAGCGATATAGCCGAAGCAGCCGTCATGGATGACAGGCTCACAGATGAGATCCGGAAGTGCCTGGGAGAGGATCTTCTTGTGGTGCTTATGAGCGCGGGGCCTGCGGACAAGTGGCTCAGGGACGTGGTTAAAGATAATTTCTGAAAACCGGAGCGCCCTTTACGTAAAAATATACAAGAGGAAGATATGTTGATAACTGAAGTCGCCGAAGATGTGAATAAAATGCGGTATCTGCCTCAGATAAAATAGTTTTCCACCATATCCACGGATATTCAATTCAGGCAAAATGAAGATACCGTGGATTATTTAATTATCGAGTGGATAAAAAAATATCGGATTTATGCACATCTAACACATGTTATCCACAAATACACTTTATCCACTTTTATTACCGCATTTTCGGACTGCCCCGGAGCCCCGTACAAATCGTCATTTTGTCCAATTTAAATCACCTCAGGTATGTGCTATAAATAGTATCGCCGCTCTTTCGAAATCTTGCGGTGATCGGGGGTCATATCTCTTGGGTGCTTTAACAATCTATCAGGACAGCTACATCAATGCGACGATCCTTTCCAACAGGTTCATCGACTATTATATGACGGATGCAAATGATGCACAACTCAAGGTATATCTTTACCTTGTGCGTATGATGAATGCGCATCTCGAGACATCCGTAGGAGATATAGCGGACAGATTTAATTTCACTGAGAAGGATGTTCTCAGGGCACTTAAATACTGGAAGGATAAGGAAATCCTCGATCTCGATCTGGATGAGAACGGAACTCTCACAGGTATTCATCTTAAGAACCTTTGCCAGCTTGAGAAGATGGAACCCACCGTTGAGTCGACACATATGCCGCAGAAGGCAGCCGTACCGCAGAATGCGCCCGCATCCGGCACCGATCCGTCCCAGGACGGAAGCCTTGTTCAGGGAGTCATCCCCATCAAGCCTTCCTACTCTTCCACACAGATCAAGGCATTTAAGTCATCCCACGAGAATCCCGAGAGTGGGATCGATATATTATATCTTGCCGAAGTGTATAGAAAGAAGCCGCTTTCGCAATCCGATGTCAACACCATAATCTATATCTGCGAGGAACTCGGTTTTTCGGATGAGATGTTCGATCATCTGCTCCAGTACTGTACCGAAAGGAATAAATCCGATTTCCGCTATATCGAAAAGGTTGCCATCAGCTGGAAGGAAGCGGGTGTCACCACTCCCGAAGAAGCGGATAACCTTCCCGGAAAGTACGACAGGAAAGTATACGAGATCATGAGACAGCTCGGAAAGACCGGAAACACACCGACCAAGACCGAAGTCTCTTACATAAACAGATGGGTATGCGAATACGGTTTTGCCGATGATATAATACTCGAGGCATGCGAAAGAACCGTTCTCGCAACAGAGAAGAACCGCTTCCAGTATGCGGACAGCATCCTTAAGAACTGGAAGGAAAAGGGTGTCGGCAAGATCAGCGATGTGCAGGATCTGGACAGACAGCATGAGAAGAAGTCTTCGGCGAAGACATCTCAGGGTGACAGATCCGCAGCAGGTGTGAATTCATCGAACGGCTTCAACAGATTCTCCCAGAGAGGGGACATCGATTTTGCCGAGCTTGAAAAGAAGATAGTAAAGAACTGACGGAGCATTTATGGGACTTGCGAATTCTTCCTTTGATAAACTGAATGCCGTATACGGCGAGATCAGGAGAGAGAACGACAGACTCTATGATGAGAGGCTGGAAAAGATCTATTCTTCGTATCCCGAACTCAGAAAATACGACGATGAGCTCGCAATGACCGAGCTTGATCTTGCTTTTGCCGAGGTCAGGGGTAAGGACCCTTCCGCTCTTCAGGCTAAGCGTGACGAGCTTTCCGAAAAAAAGAAAAAAGCTCATCTCTGATAACGGAATAGATACGCGCTATCGGGAAAGGATATATACCTGCCCCAAATGCCGTGATACCGGATTTATCGAAAGGGAAGACGGACCCGCGGAAAAGTGCGGATGCTTTAAAAAGAGGGAATCGGAGATCCTTCTTGAGGAATCCGGAATGTCGGGAATCCTGGAAAAGAATAATTTCTCCGTAATGCGCACGGATATGATGGATGAGGACACAAAGGCCCATTTCCTTAAAGCCGCCGATCTGTGCAGGGATTTTATCGCTTCCTTCGATACGGACTATCGAAATATCCTGTTTTGTGGTACAGTAGGTACCGGCAAATCATTTCTTTCGGCTTGCATTGCTTCGGAACTTCTGGCATCATATCACAGTGTTGTCTATATGAGCGCCAAGACTCTTTTCGATAATCTTGCCGATGCCCAGTTTGCCAAAGGGGATGCGGCAGCTGCCGCAGCAATACGGGATCGTATCTATAACTGTGATCTTCTTATAATCGACGATCTCGGCACAGAGATGACTAATTCTTTTGTGGGGACAGAACTTTTCACCATTATCAATGAGAGGTTCAATGCGAGGAAGCCCGTGATAATATCCACCAACCTCGAGCTGCCTCTTTTGAGGGACCGATATTCCGACAGGATATTCTCAAGGATAACCGGATCCTATGATGTGTTAAAAATGTGCGGACCCGATCTCAGATCCGTGATTTAACAGGAGATAAAAATGCCCAAGCGTGAAGAAAAAAGAAATCTCGAAAGTATTCCCGTAGGATCCCTCGGGATAATAACACTTGACGGATGCAGGAGTCTTGCGGAGCGCGTAGATTCTTACCTGGTCAAGTGGCGTTCCGAAAGAGAGAGTGAGCACAAAGGTTCGCTCGCATTCTCGGGTTATCAGAGAGATTCATACCTTCTCAAAGCCAGAGTTCCCAGATTCGGATCCGGCGAAGGAAAAGGAGAGATCCTCGAATCCGTCAGAGGTACCGATCTTTACATTCTCGTAGATGTACTCAATTATTCCGAAACATATTCGCTCTGCGGACATGAAAATCACATGTCACCCGACGATCACTTCCAGGATCTGAAAAGGATCATCGCCGCAGTAGGAGGTAAGGCCCGCAGGATCACGGTCATAATGCCTTTCCTGTATGAGAGCCGCCAGCACAAGAGAACCGCACGTGAATCACTCGATTGCGCTATAGCTCTTCAGGAACTCGTACGCATGGGTGTGGATAATATCATCACCTTCGATGCTCACGATCCCAGGGTACAGAACGCCATTCCCTTAAGCGGATTTGAGACCGTACAGGTTCCTTACCAGTTCATCAAGGGTCTGCTCCGTCACGTAAAGGGACTTAAGATCGATTCCGATAACATGATGGTCATCTCCCCCGATGAAGGCGGAATGAGAAGAGCGATCTATATCGCCAACGTTCTCGGCATCGATATGGGTATGTTCTATAAGAGACGCGATTACCGTAAGATCGTAAACGGCAGGAATCCCATCATCTCACACGAATTCCTCGGAAGCGATGTTTCCGGCAAGGATATGATCATCATCGACGATATGATCTCATCCGGTGATTCGGTGCTTGAGGTAGCTTCAGAGCTCAAGGCGAGAAATGCGAGAAACATCTTCGTATTTTCAACCTTCGGTCTTTTCACCGGCGGACTTTCCAAGTTCGATGAGGCATACGAGAAGGGACTTATTTCGAGGATACTTACCACGAACCTGATCTATCAGACTCCCGAGCTTCTCAAGAAGGAATGGTATATCAGCTGCGATCTGAGCAAGTATATCGCATACATCATCGATACACTCAATCACGATTCTTCGATATCCGATCTCCTCAATCCCAATGAGAGGATACAGAGCATCGTCGCAAGATACAATTCGGGCGAGCTTGAGACTGAAGAATAAAAACCTGAAAAAGCCCGGGCGTACGGTCATCCGTACGCCCTTTTTTCTGCCTTACAAAACTGTAAGGTTAGGGTAAGGTTATTCGATGTGACGGCTCTAAGAAAACTGTTATCTTATTATCACGGAAATGAGATATGGGTTGTGCCCGGAATTTCCCTCAAATATGATCTAAGCGAAGTAAAAGGAGATAAGAAAATGACTGAAAAGATGATCGCAAAGTGTGAACTGTTTGCCGCAAATAAGAACCTGATCCATAAAAAGTTCGTATGGGATTACAATCTCATGAGCGTTCTGTCGAGCCTGGTATATACATCCGAAGACAGGGAAGCCGATGTGGAGAAAATGAAGAAATGTCTTTCCGTTATCAAGAAAAACAGCGGAGTTTTCTCACCCTTCAGGAGCAGTGAAAGACTTTTCCTCGTAAGCAAGATGGCTCTTTCATCCGATCCGGAAAAGTATTTTGCGGATGTAAAAGCTCTTTATGACAAGATCAGGAAAGGCCGTTTTTCCAAGGATACATTCATGGTCATTGCCGCAGTCAATATCGTTGATGCCGGACGCATATCCGAGGCCGAAACAATCATCGGAAAGTTTAATGATCTGATGGCACGGATGAAGAAAGAGCATCCCATGCTTACTGCAAACTCCGATATGCCTATGGTCATATGCCTTGCAATGACGGATAAAAGCGCAGATGAGATCATTGATGAGATGGAAGCAAATTACACAGCTCTTAAGACCGTATTCAGAGGTCACTCCGATTCGGTCCAGGGTCTTGCCGAGGTCCTTACTCTTCAGGACGGAACATCCGCAGAAAAGTGCCGTAAGGTTTTTGATATATACAATGCATTCGGTAACGCTCACAGAAAGTATTCCAAAGAATACGGACTTGCATCCCTGGGTGCACTTATCGGAAGCTCGAAAGCTCCCGAAGATCTTGTAAGTGAGATCTGCGAAGCGGAGAGATATCTTGCCGGCAAGAAGGGTATGGGCGCTTCCGTAATGGGAAAATCCGACAGACTTATGCTTGCCGCTCTTTTAGCAGCCGATTGTGAGGGCATCTCCGGAAACGGAATGAAGAATCCCATCATCGTTGAGACCATTCAGACGATCATTGCTATGGAAATGATGATGGTGGTTGTTGCTACGACCGCAGCCACAAGCTCGTCACATTGATCAGATAAAGACATAAAATGCCTGCCGGCGGCAAACCGGCAGGCAGATATCCGGAGGAAATAAATGTCAGTAATTTTGGATGTTCAGAACGCAGAAAAGTATTACGGAAATAAAGGAAATATATCCGCTGCATTAAATGACTTAAGCTTCACCGTCAGCGAAGGAGAATTCGTCGGGATCATGGGTGCGAGCGGAAGCGGAAAGACCACGCTTCTCAACTGCATTTCCACCATAGATACCCTTTCCGCGGGAAGAGTTCTTATCAGGGATAAGAACATCGCCGATCTTAAAGGGAAAGAGCTGGACCGTTTCCGTGCGGAGTGTCTCGGTTTTATCTTCCAGGATTTTAATCTTCTCGATACGATGACCGCACGCGAGAACATCGCTCTTGCACTTTCCATAAGAGGAGAAGATCACTCGAAGATCGATGATAAGATCGGTGACATCGCAAAGCTTCTTGGCATCGAAGATGTTCTTGATAAATTCCCCTATGAGATGAGCGGAGGACAAAAGCAGAGGGTTGCGGCTGCAAGGGCCGTTGTTACGGATCCCGAGCTTGTTCTTGCGGATGAACCCACGGGTGCACTTGATTCGAGATCTTCAAAGGCACTGATGGAGAGTCTTGGAAAGCTTAATTCCGAGAGAAACTCTACAATTCTCATGGTCACTCACGATACATTCTCCGCAAGCTATGCCGGACGTATTCTTTTTATCAAGGACGGTCAGATCTTTACCGAGATCGTAAAGGAAAGAAACGAGTCGAGGAAGGATTTCTTCAGAAGGATCGTTGATGTGACGACAGTTCTCGGAGGTGAGCTCGATGAGATCGTTTGATATAGCTCTTAAGAACATCAAAAAGAGCCGCAGTGATTATTCGATATATTTTTTCACCCTGATACTCGGCGTCACCATATTCTATATGTTCAACGCCGTCGGAACGCAGGGTATCATGAAGGAAGCGATGTGCTCCTCGAATACCGCGGTGCAGAATTTCGTCAGGATCATCGGAATGGTATCGATCGCGGTTGCGATAATTTTCGGGCTGCTGATAATATACGCCAACAATTTTCTGATCAAGAGACGCAAAAAGGAATTCGGGATCTATATGCTGCTCGGAATGAGCTCGTCAAGGGTATCCCGTATACTTTTGTATGAGACCTGCATCGTAGGTTTCTTCTCACTGGTGATCGGAATAGCCTTCGGTGTTATAGCATCGCAGTGCCTTTCCGTGATCGTGGCAAAGATGTTCGTTATGGATCTTTCGGATTTCAGATTTGATATTTCCGGTAATGCACTTTTGAAGACAATCCTGTGCTTTTTCGGGATCTATATAGTCGTATTTTTTTTGAACAACAGATCCGTAAGGAAGAATAAACTCATCGATCTTCTTACCGCTGCGAAAAAGAGTGAGAAGACGGTCCTCAAAAATACCGGTCTGTCGGTCATCCTGTTTGTGATATCTGCGGTCTGCTTTGTATATGTATGGATCCGTATCGGATTCTTCGGAGCACAGATGTCCAGAAATGAATTCCTTGCATGTGTGGTCATCGGTTTTGTATCGACATTCGTATTTTTCCGCTCGGCGGGAGGTTTTCTGCAGAAGGCATGTTCATCATGCCGCAGGTTTTACCGTAAGGGACTCAATGCATTCATAGTAAGGCAGTTTACCGCAGGGATCGGAACATCATCGATCTCGATGGCTGTGATATCACTTCTCTTATTCCTTGCGATGCTGTTTTTCTCCACCGGATTTTCGATAAGAAATTATGTGAATGCCAGACTCGGAAATGTAACTCCCGTCGATATAACGATGGATCTTTTCTCCCTGACTCCCGAAGAGTTTTTCGAAGAAAACGGGATCCCTATGGACGAATGGGCATCGGATCACCTTCAGATTCCTATCAGCAAGGGAAAGGATGTCACGGTAAGCGCACTTCTCGGAGCGCATGAAGCCGAAGCATCCGAGACCTTTACTATGGCGGACTGGAGTGCGATGGTCGGAGTCATGAGACTGTCCGATTATAACCTCATCGAGGATATGTACGGACGCAGCAGGCTGGAAATGGCCGATGATGAGTATGCGTTCATTCTTGACTTCGATATGCTCGGAGAGATAGTGAACAGGTCGATGGAAGAGGGCAGTGTCCTGAATGTTTCAGGCTTTGAACTTCATCCCGCATACGATCATGTCATCCCCGAATGCGTACTTATGTCCGGAATGGAAGCCAACCTCGGAATAGTGGTCCTTCCCGACTGTGTGATCGATTCACCGGACTGCGAGCTTGAGGTTGTCAGCAATATGATCGCCGCAAATTTCGTAAGTGAGCAGGCAGGGGAAAGAGTTACGGAAAAGCTGGAAGAGCTCGGGGAGGGAGCGGTCTTCTTTACGACTAAGAAGACCATAAGGACGAGCAGCATCAGCGTTACTGTCATAATAGTGTTTGTCGTGCTGTACCTGGGAATCGTCTTCGTAATATCGAGCGCAGCGATAATAGGACTCAAGATGCTTTCCGATTCCATTGACTCCGCATCGCATTTCACGATACTCAAAAACATCGGAGCAAGCTCGCCCGAGAGAAAGAAAGCATTGTTTGTAAGAGTTGTCTCGTTCTTTATGTTTCCTCTGCTGCTTGCGATCCTCAACACGCTGGCCGGCGTCAGCTTCGTAAGGGGATTCATGAGCTCGATCGGCATGATCAACATGGGACAGGGCATCGTACTTTCTCTTTTCATAATGGTACTGATATACGGAGGCTATTTCTTGACAACATATGAAGGATGTAGAAAAATAGTCGGTATATAAATTTGCGGAGATGAAAGCATGTACCGTATCGGAATACTGGAAGACGATCTGAAGATCGGTTCGGAATTAAAACTTTTTCTCGAAAAGAACGGATATGAAGCGGAGTTCATAACTCCGGAAAGATATGCCGGAATAAGTGAAGACAGGATGACAGATCTGCTTCTCGAAGCGGATCTGTCACTCCTTTTGCTTGATATAACCCTTCCCGGATTTGACGGGATAAGGATCTGCAAGGCCTTCAGGGAGCGCACGGGAGTTCCCGTCATCATGATCACGAGCGATAACAGCGAACTCACAGAGCTCCTCAGCATACAGAGCGGTGCGGATGACTTTGTTCCCAAGCCCTTCAACACCAGGATCCTTCTTGCCAGGATCGAGAGCGTGCTGAAAAGGGTTTATGCTTCTGCGGCCGCATCCGATATCAGGGAGGTCAGAACGACTGACGGCAAAGTCTTTAAGATAGATCTTTCGAAAGGAAGGATAAGTTCGGAAGGCTCCGGTGAGACGGAGCTTACCAAAAACGAATTCCATATTCTCAGGCTCCTTGCCTCGCAGCAGGGCAGCATCGTTTCAAGGGAAAAGATAATGGAAGAGCTGTGGGACAACGAAGCGTTTGTCGATGACAACACTCTTACCGTCAACATGACCAGACTTAAAGGAAAGCTCGAGCAGATCGGCATAAGCGATGCAATAACCACCAAAAGAGGAATGGGGTATCTGTTGAATTGAATTTTCCCAGATATATAAAAGAACATATCTATCACGTTATCGCGTGCTTTTTTCTTATAGTCACAACGGATATATTCCTGATGACCATAGGCGGCTCCGCACCTTTGATGATATATGTGACGCTTGCCTGCGCCTTCTGTTTTTTCTTCTGCCTGTATGTCGATTACAGGAAGCTCAGGAAACTGTTCGATGATGTGCAGAGCAGGACCGACACCCTCGATAAGAAGTATCTTGTTCCCGAGGTGATGGAAAAGGCCGATTCCCAGGAAGGCGAGATGCTCATGTCGGTGCTCAGGAAAGCGGAAGTGTCCATGAGCGACAATGTCGCGGCTTACCGCAGGGGTTCGGAGGAGTACCGGGATTATATCGAGACCTGGGTACACGAAGTGAAGATACCGATATCCGCTTCGAAGATGATCATTGAAAACCACGGGGATGACGCTATCGCGGAAAGCGGCATCGCGGACGAAATCGACAGGATTGAAGGGTTTGTGGAGCAGGCACTTTTCTATGCGAGAAGCTCCAATGTCGAGAAGGACTTTTTCATAAAAGAGACAGAGCTGTCCGAGATAATAAAGGGAGTGATCTCAAAGAGACGAAAGACTCTCATACCCATGCATGCATCGATAGATATGGGAGACCTGCAGGGCGGGAAGAAGATCTTAAGCGACGGAAAGTGGCTTGCGTTCATTGTCAGCCAGATCGTGGATAACAGTATCAAGTACGCTTCCGGCGACAGGAATCTGAAGCTTTCTTTTTATATGAGTGAGGAAAACGGTAAGGGCGTTCTGAACATTTCCGACAACGGTGTCGGAATCAAGTCCGCCGAGATTTCCCGTGCTTTTGACAAGGGCTTTACCGGAAGCAACGGAAGGACGGAAAGGGCATCCACAGGGATAGGGCTTTACCTGTGCAAAAAGCTGTGCCTCCGCCTCGGACACGACATCGCCGTGGAATCTGAGGAAGGCGAAGGCACAACCGTTAAGATCATGTTCTGAAAGGGATGAGCTTTCTGAGCCTGGACGTAAGAGCCAGTGCCAGTGCGATCTTGACCATATCGGGAATTATAAAAGGAAATACACACCATGAGAGAGCCGTCAGGATACCGACAGGCTCTTTTGTATTTGTATATACATAGATGAACCATGCAGTGCCGAATGCATAGCATATGAGAAGTCCGCAGACCATCGAGATCCCCAGGGGGATCATTTTTTTGCCGAAGGTTTTTTCAAAGAGCCACATGATGAGAGCGGTGAATACAAAGCCGATGATATATCCGCCGGTCGTACCGAGCAGCGCACCTATTCCGCCTTTGAAGCCGGCAAATACCGGAAGACCCACCGCACCCAGAAGAATGTAGACGAGGACGGATACGGTTCCTCTTTTTCCTCCGAGGAGTCCGCAGGCAAGGAATACCGCAAATGTCTGGAGCGTAAAGGGAACCGCCGCCGGGATCTGTATCTGTGAGCAGACGGCTGTGAGTGCCGCACAGAGTCCGATGTATATTGTGCTGTAGAGCCTGTTTGTTTTCATGATGATGTCTTTTCCTTTTTCGAAGATTATCCGTACCGCCTTGAGGTGGAATTTTCCGTTTTCGGGACGGAAACGGATGCGAACGAATGAGATGTTAACATTCGGACGGTTAATTGTCAACCATATAGTTAACGAGGTTAACAATTAGGCTTCCTTGTGTCTTTTTCAAGCGATTGATACTAGATGTAGTGAATTTTTTGAAAGCTTTTAAATTGTCGTACAATTTTTGAGAAAACTATTCAATTTTTCAGATTTTAGTGCTATAGTACATATATGCAGTACTCGAAATCGCTGACAGGTTCTGAGAGAAAACGTATTCCATAGAATCGTCGGATTATTTCGAAAAAGCACGGTTTTTTTCATTTGAGGAGGTTTGCTGACATGGTAAAGAAGGAAATGATAGCCATGCTTTTGGCAGGCGGACAGGGATCCAGACTGGGAGTGCTTACATCCAAGGTAGCCAAGCCCGCTGTTTCCTTTGGGGGAAAATACAGGATCATAGATTTCCCGTTATCCAACTGTATCAACTCCGGTGTTGATACGGTCGGTGTTCTCACACAGTATCAGCCTCTCAGGCTCAATTCCCATATCGGGATAGGTATTCCCTGGGATCTCGACAGAAACATAGGCGGTGTCAGCGTGCTCCCTCCCTACGAAAGCGTACAGGGCAGTGAGTGGTATTCGGGTACCGCAAATGCGATCTATCAGAATATGGAATACATCGAGAATTACAATCCCGATTATGTGCTTATTCTTTCCGGTGACCACATCTACAAGATGGACTATGAGGTCATGCTCGACTTCCACAAGGCCAAGGGAGCCGATCTCACCATAGCCGTAATGCCCGTTCCCACGGAGGAGGCGAGCCGTTTCGGTATCATGATCACCGATGAAGACAGAAGGATCGTGGACTTTGAGGAGAAGCCCAAGAATCCAAGATCGAACCTCGCATCAATGGGAATCTATATATTCAACTGGAAGACCTTAAGAGACGGTATGATCGCACTCAAGGACCAGCCTAATCTGGATTTCGGAAAGCATATCATTCCCTATTGCAGGGACAAGGGCGCGGGACTCTACGCTTACGAGTTCAATTCATACTGGAAGGACGTGGGAACCCTTCATTCCTACTGGCAGGCCAATATGGAGCTCATCGATATAGTTCCCGAGTTCAATCTCTATGAAGAGTATTGGAAGATCTATACGAAGAGCGATATACAGCCTCCCCAGTATTTCTCACCCGAGTCGGAAGTTTCGAAATGCATCATCGGTGTCGGCAGCGAGATCTACGGAAAGGTTTACAACTCTGTCATCGGCTGCGGCGTAAGGATCGGAAAGGGAACCGTTGTCAGGGATTCGATCATCATGAACGAATCCGTGATCGGAGATAACTGCGAGCTTACCAAGGCGATAGTCGCGGAGAAGGTTACGGTCGGCAATAACGTCATTATGGGAATCGGCGATGAAGTGCCCAATGACACGGCACCTCAGATCTATACCGACGGACTTGTCACCATCGGTGAAAAGAGTGAGATACCGGACGGCGTCAGGATCGGTAAGAATTCCGTTGTCTACGGTGTGACGACTCCGATAGA